>NZ_JASHCQ010000006.1:0-88284 GCF_047464035.1 Streptococcus mitis | reverse complement strand
GTCGTATTATTACAGTAGAAGTACCAGTAACGGTAACACCTAAATCACAAAATGGTGGAGGAGTCATTTCTCAAAATGGCGATTCAACTGTTCAGATTGTAACGGAATATCTTGATGAAAATGGTAACCGAATTACTTCAGATAAAGAAGGAAAACACAATCCAATAGAGTTGGAAGGATATGAATTTAGTCATTCAACAACGGATGCTAAAGGAAATACACTACATCACTATAAGAAAGTGAAAAAACCAATCAATCAAGAGCAACCAAGCTCTCCAGAGACTCCTACAAGTCCAGAAAAACCAGTAGCTACTCCAGTTCAGACAAGTTCTACAGATTCTAAACCAGTAGCTGTTGAAACAGCCGAAGCCAATGACAAGAAGGAATTGCCAAATACTGGTACAGAAGCTAACGCTAGTCTTGCAGCGCTTGGACTTCTTGGAGCCCTAGGTGGATTTGGACTTCTTGCTCGCAAGAAAAAAGAAGACTAAAAACTTATAGTTTTTGAGAAGATGATTCGTCATCTTCTTTTTTATTTCGGTGTTTTTACTTGCGTAAAAAAATGTTTTCTAGTATAATAGTTTATTGTGAGCGAACCTCACTTACCCCTTGCAAAGTCTTGGGGTCATTAGACCAAAAGGAGGAACATATCAATGGCTAAATACGAAATTCTTTATATCATTCGTCCAAACATTGAAGAAGAAGCTAAAAACGCTTTGGTAGCACGTTTTGACTCTATTTTGACTGACAACGGTGCAACTGTTGTTGAATCAAAATCTTGGGAAAAACGCCGTCTTGCATACGAAATCAAAGATTTCCGTGAAGGACTTTACCACATCGTTAACGTTGAAGCAAACGACGACGTAGCTCTTAAAGAGTTTGACCGTCTTTCAAAAATCAACGCTGACATTCTTCGTCACATGATCGTCAAAACTGACGCTTAAGAAGGTAAACTATGATTAACAATGTTGTACTTGTAGGGCGTATGACACGTGACGCTGAGTTGCGTTATACCCCATCAAATGTAGCAGTTGCGACTTTTACTCTTGCAGTAAACCGTACATTTAAGAGTCAAAATGGCGAACGTGAGGCTGATTTTATCAATGTCGTTATGTGGCGCCAACAGGCTGAAAACCTTGCTAATTGGGCTAAAAAAGGCTCACTTATCGGGGTGACAGGTCGTATCCAGACTCGTAGTTACGATAACCAGCAAGGACAACGTGTCTACGTGACAGAGGTCGTGGCTGAGAATTTCCAAATGTTGGAAAGCCGTAGTGTGCGTGAGGGTCATACAGGTGGAGCTTATTCTGCACCAAGTTCAAACTATTCAGCGCCTACAAATTCAGTACCAGACTTTTCACGTGATGAAAATCCATTTGGAGCAACAAATCCTTTGGATATTTCAGATGATGATTTACCATTCTAATGGACAACTAAAATTATAAAGGAGAAAAAACATGGCTCAACAACGTCGTGGCGGATTCAAACGCCGTAAAAAAGTTGATTACATCGCAGCAAACAAAATTGAATATGTTGATTACAAAGATACTGAGCTTCTTAGCCGTTTCGTTTCAGAACGTGGGAAAATCCTTCCTCGTCGTGTAACAGGAACTTCAGCTAAAAACCAACGTAAAGTAACAACAGCTATCAAACGCGCTCGCGTAATGGCTTTGATGCCTTTCGTAAACGAAGATTAAAAAAAGAGGTCCAGTGGACCTCTTTTTCATGAGCTTGAAAACAAGAAAGTGAATTAAGACCCGATTGGGTCTTTTTTTCACGAGCCTTGAAATGAGAGAGCGAGTTTGGGTCCAGTGGACCTCTTTTTCATGAGCTCGGAAAAAAGAAAGCGAATTAAGACCCTGTCGGGTCTTTTTTCACGAGATAGTTTTTTTCTGACCTTGGCGTGCTATAATGGTAATAGAAAGAGTAAAGGTGGGTAAGTCAAAGATGAATTGTACGATTAGAAATATGATTAAGTCTGATATTGAATCCTTATCTCATGGATTTATGAATCAAGGTTGGCCTGGTAGAGAGGAAATTTTGGCTAGATATTTTCTGGAACAGGAAAGTGGGGAGAGAGAAGTTTTAGTTGCAGAGATTGATGGTGCTGTAGCGGGCTACATTACCATTTTGCCCTCTGCTAAACATGGTCCTTTTGCAGAAGTCTATCCAGAATTATCAGATTTTAATGTGTTTGAGCATTTTCGAAATCAAGGGATTGGGAATCAACTGCTAGAAAAAGCAGAAAAACGAGTCAAGTTTGTTTCGAGTAAGGTCACTCTTGGTGTAGGTTTGCACTTAGGCTATGGCCCTGCCCAGAGATTGTATATCAGACGGAGCTACATTCCAGATGGTACAGGTGTCTGGTATAGAAATAAACCGCTAGAAATGGGTGCAAGTTGTCAAAACGATGATGATTTAGTTTTATACTTATCCAAGGATTTACAATAAAACTGGAAATTTTTTGAAAATAGGGGATTTAGCTACTTTATGGTATAATGGAAAGAGTTAGATTGAAAGAGGTAGTGAGATGGATGCCAAATTAAGATACAAGGCAAAGAAGATCAAGATTGTCTTTTTTGATATTGATGATACATTGCGGAATTCAAAGACAGGTTTTATTCCAGCTTCAATCCCAACTGTTTTTAAGCAATTACGTGAGAAAGGAATTTTGACAGGTATTGCTTCTGGACGAGGGATTTTTGGTGTCGTTCCGGAGATTCGTGAGCTCAAACCTGACTTTTTTGTAACTTTGAATGGGGCTTATATTGAAGATAAAAAAGGTCAGGTTATTTATCAACATCAGATTGAGAAGTCAGATGTTGAGGAGTATATCTCTTGGGCCAAGCAAGAGGGAATTGAGTATGGTTTGGTTGGGAGTCATGATGCCAAGTTGTCGACTCGCACCGATATGATGAGTGAAGCGATCAATCCAATTTACCCCGATTTGGATGTAGATCCTGATTTCCATGAAAAAGAAGATATCTATCAAATGTGGACTTTTGAAGATAAAGGAGATGACTTGCACTTGCCTGACAGTCTCTCTGACAAACTTCGCATGGTTCGTTGGCATCAACATTCGTCTGATATTGTGCCGATTTCAGGCTCCAAAGCGACGGGTGTGGAAAAGGTTGTGGAACACCTTGGCTTGAAACCAGAGAACGTCATGGTTTTTGGAGATGGCCTCAACGACTTGGAACTCTTTGATTATGCTGGAATCAGCGTTGCAATGGGAATTTCTCATGAAAATATCAAAGAAAAAGCAGATTATATTACAAAAACATTAGAAGAAGATGGCATTTTTGATGCCTTAGAAGGATTTGGTATGGTAGAAAAAGAATTGCATTTCCCACAAGTAGACATTGAAACAGTAGAAGGTCCTATCGCGACTATTAAGACCAATCACGGAGACTTGCGTATTAAGCTCTTCCCTGAACATGCTCCTAAAACAGTAGCTAACTTTGTTGCACTTTCAAAAGATGGCTACTATGATGGAGTCATTTTCCATCGTATTATCAAGGACTTTATGATTCAAGGTGGAGACCCAACTGGAACTGGTATGGGTGGCGAGTCAATCTACGGCGAATCATTTGAGGATGAATTCTCAGAAGAACTTTACAATATTCGTGGTGCCCTTTCTATGGCCAATGCTGGTCCAAATACCAACGGTAGCCAGTTCTTTATCGTGCAAAATCAACATTTGCCTTATTCTAAGAAAGAAATTGCTCGTGGTGGTTGGCCAGAACCGATTGCGGAAATCTATGCCAACCAAGGTGGAACTCCTCATCTAGACCGCCGTCACACTGTGTTTGGTCAGCTAGCTGATGAAGCTTCTTACGCTGTCTTGGATGCCATTGCTGCTGTTGAGACAGGAGCTATGGACAAGCCAGTTGAAGATGTCGTGATTGAAACAATTGAAATCGAGGACTAGGATGAAAATCGGTGATAAACTAAAGGGCCGTATTACAGGGATTCAGCCCTACGGTGCCTTTGTTGAGCTAGAGACGGGTGATACGGGACTGATTCACATTTCAGAGATTCGGACAGGCTTTATTGAAAATATCCAAGAAGCCTTGAAAGTTGATGAAGAGGTTCAAGTTCAAGTAGTGGATTTAGATGAATTTACAGGGAAAGCTAGTCTTTCTATCCGCACTTTGGAGGAAGAAAAGCACCAGTTTCCAAGACGGAGACGCTTTTCAAGCGATCGTTTTAACTATGGCTTTGCTCCTCTCAAACGAATGATGCCAATTTGGACCAAGGAAGCCCTTCAACATTTGAAGAATCAGAAACACTAGTTAGAAATTTCTATCTTTTGTAATGTTAATATAAATTTGCTATAATAAGACCATGGAAGAAGAACAATTATTAAAATCAGGGGAGCGCATTAACCAGCTCTTTTCGACAGATATCAAAATCATTCAAAATAGAGAGGTTTTTAGCTATTCGGTGGATAGTGTTCTCTTGTCACGCTTTCCACGTTTTCCTAAGAAGGGATTGATTGTGGATTTCTGCGCTGGAAATGGAGCAGTGGGACTTTTTGCCAGCACCCGTACTCAGGCACAGATATTGGCTGTTGAGATTCAGGAGCGTTTGGCGGATATGGCTGAACGCTCTGTCCGTTTGAATGGATTAGAGGAGCAAATGCAGGTCATCTGCGATGATTTGAAAAATATGCCTGCCCACATTCAGGGAAGTAAGGTGGATATGATTTTGTGTAATCCGCCTTATTTCAAGGTGGATCCTAATTCCAATTTGAACGAGAGCGAACATTACCTCTTGGCACGCCATGAAATCACGACTAATTTGGAAGAAATCTGTCGTAGTGCCCAAAGTATTCTCAAGTCCAATGGGCGTTTGGCAATGGTGCATCGTCCTGACCGACTTTTGGATATCTTGGACATGTTGCAACGGCATAATCTAGCCCCTAAGCGCCTGCAGTTTGTTTATCCAAAGCGGGAAAAGGAAGCTAATATGCTCTTGATTGAGGCTATTAAGGATGGCTCAACGAGTGGTTTTAAGGTTTTACCACCTTTGATTGTCCACAATGATGATGGTTCCTATACGCCCGAACTTGAAGAGATTTATTATGGATCATAAGGCTTATATGTATGTGCTGGAGTGTCGTGATGGTTCCTATTATACCGGTTATACGACTGATGTGAGAAGACGCCTCGCTGTCCACAATAGTGGAAAGGGGGCAAAATATACACGAGCTCGCTTACCGGTCAAACTCATCTATGCTCAAGGTTTTGCCAGTAAGGAAGAAGCCATGTCGGCAGAAGCCCTGCTCAAGCGTAAGAAACGAGCCCAGAAGGAGCAATTTTTATCTGAAAATCAAGATAGAAATTTACTCATACTCGATGAAAATTAAAGAGCAAACTAGAAAGCTAGCCGTAGGTTGCTCAAAGCACTGCTTTGAGGTTGCAGATAGAGCTGACGTGGTTTAAATTTGATTTTCGAAGAGTATCAGTTATTTTGAAGAGTAGTGAGGAGCCCTTTGACTCCTCTTACTTTTGTCAAAAAGCGAAAAAAATGCTACAATAAAGAGAATAAACAAAATGAGGTATTATCATGTCTAAGATTCTAGTATTTGGTCACCAAAATCCAGACTCAGATGCCATCGGGTCATCTGTAGCCTTTGCCTACCTTGCAAAAGAAGCTTATGGTTTGGATACGGAAGCTGTTGCCCTTGGAACTCCAAATGAAGAAACAGCCTTTGTCTTGAACTATTTTGGTGTAGAAGCACCACGTGTTATCACTTCTGCTAAAGCAGAGGGCGCAGAGCAAGTTATCTTGACTGACCACAATGAATTCCAACAATCTGTATCAGATATCGCTGAAGTAGAAGTTTATGGTGTTGTAGACCACCACCGTGTTGCTAACTTTGAAACTGCAAGCCCACTCTACATGCGTTTGGAGCCAGTTGGTTCAGCGTCTTCAATCGTTTACCGTATGTTCAAAGAACATGGTGTAGCTGTACCTAAAGAGATTGCAGGTTTGATGCTTTCAGGTTTGATTTCAGATACCCTTCTTTTGAAATCTCCAACAACACACCCAACAGATAAAGTTATTGCTCCTGAATTGGCTGAGTTGGCTGGTGTAAACTTGGAAGAATATGGTTTGGCTATGTTGAAAGCTGGTACAAACTTGGCCAGCAAATCTGCTGAAGAATTGATTGACATTGATGCTAAGACTTTTGAATTGAACGGAAATAATGTCCGTGTTGCTCAAGTAAATACAGTTGACATCGCTGAAGTTTTGGAACGTCAAGCAGAAATTGAAGCTGCAATGCAAGCTGCCAACGCAGCAAACGGCTATTCTGACTTTGTCTTGATGATTACTGATATCGTCAACTCAAACTCAGAAATCCTAGCACTTGGTGCTAACATGGACAAGGTTGAAGCGGCTTTCAACTTCAAACTTGAAAACAATCATGCCTTCCTTGCTGGTGCCGTTTCACGTAAGAAACAAGTGGTACCTCAATTGACTGAAAGCTTTAATGCTTAAGATTTTGAGTGTTAATTCAAATTAGGAAAGGCTAGTTTGAATTATATCGAAAGGAGTTTCGGCTCCTTTTTTTCTAGGAGTGAAGCATGTTAGAAAATGGCGATTTGATACTCAATGAAAATCAAAGAGCAAACTAGGAAACTAGCCGCAGGCTGTACTTGAGTACGGCAAGGCGACGTTGACGTGGTTTGAATTTGATTTTCGAAGAGTATGATTTTTGTGAGAGATGAGTCAGAGCTGGGGCAGGCCATCCAGACTTCCACAGGCAACTATAGCCATGTCGCCATCTATTTGGATAGGATGATTTACCATGCTAGTGGAGAATTTGGTGTTGTCTGTCAAGAACCAGCAGACTTCTTTGAACCCAATCACTTGTACGACCTCTATGTTTACCCAGAAATGGATATCCAGTCTGTGAAGGAAAAAGCTTGCAAACATCTAGGGGCTCCCTATAATGCTTCTTTCTATCCAGATGGAGCTGGTTTTTACTGTTCCCAGTATATGGCAGAAATCCTACCGATTTTTGAAACTATTCCCATGAAATTTGGAGATGGAGAGCAGGAGATTAGTGATTTTTGGAGGGAGTATTATAGAGAACTAGGTCTGCCTGTTCCTCTGAACCAAGCTGGGACCAATCCTAGTCAGTTAGCAGCATCGCCTCTGTTAGAATGTAAAGAAAGGAATCTTCATGATTCAGATTTTTAATCCTTCTCGTTTGACGAGACAGCCATTTTTTGGAGAATTGATCCACTATCTGGACCAGCATGATGATGTGATTCTACGGGAAATCAAGGCTCAATTTCCAGATGTAGCAGTTGATAAACTCATGGAAGAGTATATCAAGGAAGGCTTGATTCTACGAGAAAATAAGCGTTATTACCTCAATCTTCCTATGCTTGAATCACTCGATAGTCTCGAACTGGATCAAGAGATTTTTGTCAGAGAAGATAGTCCAGTCTATCAAGCCTTGTCGGAGCAGAGTTTTGAGACGGAATTGCGCAATCAGACTAATGCAGCTATTTTAGTTGAAAAGACCGATTTTGCGCGGACAAAAATGACCTTGTCCAATTATTTCTACAAGGTCAAACATCAGTATCCTTTGACCGAAAAACAGCAGGAACTCTATGCCATTTTGGGAGATGTCAATCCTGAGTATGCTCTCAAATATATGACGACTTTTTTGTTGAAGTTCCTCAAAAAAGATCAGCTCATGCAGAAACGCCGTGATATCTTTGTGGACAGTTTGGTCGTCCTAGGCTATATTGTCCAAAATGAAGATGGAAAGTATGAGTTGGCAGTCGAATTTGACAAGGAAAGATTAACTTTCTACTTAGCATGAAATTTTGTTTCTGAGCACATTGTTTGACTTTTCTTAGGATTCAGTATAAACTATATGTAACCGGTAACACATATCGGAATAAAACCAAAGGAGACAATCATATGTCACTTGAAAACAAATTGGAACAAGCAACAGGCGCTATCAAAGAAGGATTTGGTAAAGTTACTGGGGATAGCAAAACTGAAGCAGAAGGCGCTGTAGAAAAGACAGTTGCTAAGGCAAAAGAAGTAGTTGAAGATGCTAAGGGTGCTGTTGAAGGTGCCGTTGAAGGTTTGAAAAACGCTTTTAAATAAGGATAGAAAAAATCAAGGGTTTTATTCCCTTGATTTTTTTACTATCTTATAAATAATTTTCTGCGACGGCTGCATCTCCTGGATAGGCTTCTTTCTTTCCTTGGACGATTTGGTAGCAATCGGCTCCCTTACCAGCAATTATAACTGCATCTAATTCGTGATTTGTGATAGCCATCGCTGCCTTGATAGCTTCTTGGCGATCCGCAATTTTTTCAACAGGATGGCTGATATAGCTACTGATTTCATCTGCAATGGCCATTGGGTCTTCGTAGTTGGGATCATCAGCAGTTAGAAAGACTTGAATCTCAGGGTGTTGATTAAGGAGGAGGCCAAAGTCCTTACGACGGCTTTCTCCTTTGTTTCCTGTCGAACCAAGAACTAGTGCAATCTTTCCAGTTTGATGAGTTTCAACCACATTGATTAGTTTTTTGAGACTATCACCATTGTGGGCATAGTCGATGAAAACTTTGGCACCATTTTTCTGGGTGAGGACTTCCATACGACCAGGAACACGGGTTGTAGCGATGCCTTTTTTGATGTCCTCAAGACTAGCTCCCAGACGGAGACAAGCAAGTCCAGCAGCAACGGCATTTTCTTGGTTGAAATGACCAATCAGTTGGATATCATAATCACCAGCCAGTTTCCCGCTTGCTGAAAAGCTAAAGGCTTTAGAATTCTCGATTTGGTTACTTGACTGGCTACCATAGAAATCATGGTCTTGATGTTCTACTTGTTCTTTCAAAACTGAGAAGTGGTCCATGTCACTGTTAATGATAACTGCTCGGCTATTTTCCATCAAGAGGCGCTTGTGGTAGAAATAGTCTTCAAAGCTAGGGTGTTCAATAGGGCCAATATGGTCTGGGCTGATATTGAGGAAAACTCCTACATCAAAGGTTAGGCCATAGACACGTTTGACCAGATAGGCTTGACTAGATACCTCCATGATGAGGTGGGTGCGGTCATTTTGCACAGCTTGATTCATCATATCAAAGAGGTCAATGCTCTCAGGAGTTGTCAATGCAGACTTAAAGAAAGTTTTGCCGTCTAGAGTTGTATTCATGGTCGACAACATAGCAGGTCGATGCCCTTGAGACAAAATGTTATAGGCGAAGTAGGCTGCTGTTGTCTTACCCTTGGTTCCAGTAAAGGCCAGGAGTTTAAGTTTTTCCTGTGGATTGCCATAAAATTCCATAGCTACCAAACTCATGGCTTTCTTGATATCGCTGACGATAATAGCAGGAATACCAACTTCATAGTCCTTTTCAGCAACATACCAACCAAGGCCTTGAGAGATGGCTGAAATCAGAAATTCCTTCTTAAAGGCAGCACCCTTGACGAAAAAGAGGCTTTTTTCTTTAGCCTTGCGGCTATCATAGCAGATGGTGTCAAATACGACATGGCTGTAGTTGTAGTGATAATGTCCTTGGTCGATAATCTCACGGAAGAGACCATCTTTCTTTAAAATATCTAATACGGTTTCAATCTTAATCATACTTTCTATTGTAAACCGAAAGTCGTAAATTTACAAGTGACAAGGAAAAGTTTATAATGGAAGATGAGGAATTTTTCCTAGTGATTAAAATAAAATGAGGAACCTATGTCTAACGAAAACAATCACCAGCAGGCCCAGATGTTACGGGGGACTGCTTGGCTAACGGCTAGTAACTTTATCAGTCGCCTGCTAGGGGCCATTTATATTATCCCCTGGTATATCTGGATGGGGTCTTATGCGGCTACGGCCAATGGTCTCTTTACCATGGGCTACAATATTTATGCCTGGTTCTTGCTAGTTTCAACAGCGGGTATTCCAGTTGCGGTGGCCAAGCAAGTGGCCAAGTATAATACCATGCGAGAAGAAGAGCATAGCTTTGCCCTGATTCGGAGCTTTTTAGGCTTTATGACGGGACTAGGTCTGGTTTTTGCTCTGGTCTTGTATGTCTTTGCTCCTTGGCTAGCAGATTTGTCGGGTGTAGGGAAAGACCTGATCCCAATCATGCAGAGCTTGGCTTGGGCGGTCTTGATTTTTCCATCTATGAGTGTGATCCGAGGTTTCTTCCAAGGGATGAATAACCTGAAACCTTATGCTATGAGCCAAATCGCTGAGCAGGTCATTCGTGTTATCTGGATGCTCTTAGCTACCTTTATGATTATGAAAATGGGCTCAGGAGATTATCTAGCAGCGGTTACCCAATCCACATTTGCTGCCTTTGTCGGCATGGTAGCTAGTTTTGCAGTTTTGATCTATTTTCTTGCCAAAGAAGGTTTACTTAAAAGAGTCCTTGAAACAGGAGACAAGATAAACAGCAAGCGTCTCTTGGTCGACACCATTAAGGAAGCCATTCCTTTTATCCTGACAGGGTCTGCTATCCAGCTTTTCCAGATTTTGGACCAGATGACCTTTATCAATAGTATGAGCTGGTTTACCAACTATAGTAATGAAGACTTGGTTGTCATGTTTTCTTATTTCTCAGCCAATCCTAATAAAATCACTATGATTTTGATTTCTGTTGGGGTTTCGATTGGGAGTGTCGGCTTACCACTTTTGACTGAAAACTATGTTAAGGGGGACTTGAAGGCGGCTTCTCGTCTAGTTCAGGACAGCATTACCATGCTTTTCTTATTCCTGCTACCAGCAACGGTTGGAGTGGTCATGGTAGGAGAACCTCTCTATACAGTCTTCTATGGCAAGCCAGATAGTTTGGCCATGGGCTTGTTTGTCTTCGCAGTTTTACAGTCTACTATTCTAGGCTTGTACATGGTCTTGTCTCCAATGCTTCAAGCCATGTTCCGCAACCGCAAGGCAGTTCTCTATTTTATCTATGGTTCCATTGCCAAGCTGGTCTTGCAACTGCCAACCATCGCTCTCTTCCACAGTTACGGGCCTTTGATTTCTACAACAATTGGTCTTATTATTCCTAATGTTTTGATGTATCGGGACATTTGCAAGGTAACTGGTGTTAAGCGCAAGGTGATTTTGAAGCGTACCATTTTAATCAGTTTGTTGACTTTTGTTATGTTCATCAGTGTAGGCGCTATCCAGTGGGTACTGGGATTTGTTTTCCAACCAAGTGGACGTTTGTGGAGTTTCCTATACGTAGCTCTTGTCGGTGCCATGGGTGGAGGTGTTTACGGATTCTTGAGTCTCCGTACCCGTTTGTTGGATAAGGTGATAGGAAAAGCCCAAGCAGATCGCTTACGAATCAAATTAAAATTAACTTAAAAAATATTTATAAATAAAAGGAATAATTTGAACATTTCTATCATAAAATGCTTGAATTATTCTCTTTTTATTATTTTGTAGAATAATTTCTATAGTTTGTAGATAGAAATTTTATTTTTCTTAAATTTTACTTAAAAAGCTATTGACTAAATAAAACTCAAGTTGTATAATAAGACAAATATTTAAATCAGGAGGTTCTGGAAATGAAAAAGTCTAAGGCCAAGTATGCAGCACTTGCAGGTGTCGTGTTAAGCGCAGGTATTTTATTAAGCGCGTGTGGAAATTCAACGAATGCGTCGAAAACATATAATTATGTCTATGTTAGTGATCCATCTAGTTTGAACTATCTAGCAGAAAACCGTGCAACAACCAATGATATTGTGACTAATCTAGTAGATGGTCTCATGGAAAATGATCAGTACGGTAACTATATCCCATCCTTGGCAGAGGATTGGACTGTTTCTAAAGACGGTTTGACTTATACCTACAAACTTCGTAAAGATGCAAAATGGTATACTGCAGATGGAGAAGAATATGCCCCTGAACTGCCCAAGATTTTGTAACTGGTTTGAAATATGCGGCTGATAAAAAATCAGAAGCCTTGTACTTGGTGCAAGAATCCGTTGCTGGTTTAGATGACTACATCACTGGTAAAACAAGCGACTTTTCAACTGTCGGAGTTAAGGCTCTTGATGATCAAACTGTTCAATATACCTTGACACGACCAGAATCTTACTGGAACTCAAAAACAACCTCAACCATTCTCTTCCCAGTCAATGCGGATTTCTTGAAATCAAAAGGGGATGATTTTGGGAAGGTAGACCCATCTAGTATTTTGTACAATGGACCTTTCTTGATGAAATCCTTTGTTTCAAAATCTGTCATTGAATTCAAGAAAAATCCGAACTACTGGGATGCTAAAAATGTCTTTGTAGATGATGTGAAATTGGCTTATTATGATGGTAGTGACCAAGATGCACTGGCTCGTAACTTTGTGGAGGGTGCCTATAGCTATGCTCGTCTCTATCCAAATAGTTCAAGCTTCGAAGGAATCAAAGAGAAGAATAAGGACAATATCATCTATAGTCTGCAAGATGCTACATCTTACTTCTTAAACTTTAACCTAGATAGAAAATCTTATAAATTCACTTCTAAGACAAGTGATGCTGAAAAGAAATCGACTCAGGAAGCGGTTCTTAATAAAAACTTCCGTCAAGCCATTAACTTTGCCTATGACCGTACAGCTTACGGGGCTCAATCCCAAGGAGAGGATGGTGCAACTAAGATTTTGCGTAACCTAGTCGTTCCTCCAAACTTCGTAAGTATCAATGGCAAAGACTTTGGTGAAGTAGTAGCCTCTAAGATGGTTAATTACGGTAAGGAATGGCAAGGAATCAACTTTGCGGATGCCCAAGATCCATACTACAATCCTGACAAAGCCAAGGCTAAATTTGCAGAGGCTAAGAAAGAACTCCAAGCTAAAGGAGTTCAATTCCCTATCCACTTGGACATGACAGTTGACCAAGCTGCTAAACAGGGTGTTCAAGAGGCAAATTCTATGAAGCAATCTATTGAAGCAGCCTTAGGTGCAGAAAATGTTGTAATTGATATTCAACAACTTACTACTGAAGACTATGATAATACAAGCTATTTGGCTCAGACAGCAGCTCAGAAGGATTATGATCTATACAATGGTGGTTGGAGTGCAGATTATCAAGACCCTTCAACCTATCTTGATGTCTTTAACGTTAATTCTGGTGGTTTGATGCAAAATCTAGGTATAGAGCCAGGTGAAGCCAATGACAAAGCCAAGGCTGTTGGACTGGATGTCTACACTCAAATGTTGGAAGAAGCTAATAAGGAACAAGATCCAGCTAAACGCTATGAAAAATATGCAGATGCCCAAGCTTGGTTGGTGGATAGCTCTCTAGCAATTCCAAATGTTTCACTTGGTGGAACACCAACATTGAGAAAAATCGTTCCTTTCTCAACACCATATTCATTGGCTGGTAATAAAGGGGTTGAATCATATAAATATCTCAAATTACAAGATAAGACAGTCACAAAGGATGAATATGAAAAAGCTAAAGAAAAATGGCTGAAAGAAAAAGAAGAATCCAATAAAAAAGCCCAAGAAGAATTGGCAAAACATGTCAAATAAGGATTTTTCAAGAAAAACGATGGTTTCGAAAGAAGCCGTCGTTTTTATATAGAATGCTGGCAATTTTGAAGAAAAGTGCTTACATTTTTTAATTTGTTTACTGGATTTATGTTATAATGAATATAAGAAAAACGTGAGACGCTATTTTAGAAAATCTACCCAGCTTTAATGGAAGTATGCACATGTTAGGGTAATGTTATAGGAGGGATGCTGTCTACTAAAAAGTAAGATAAAACGCAATAATTGATAAGTTCTTCTTTAAGTGAAGAATTCTTAACTGTCTATTTAGTGATTTTTATGGAGGTATCATCATGGGTGCTATTATGGAGTTTGCAACAGAAAAACAGATTGCATCATTTCTCTCAACTTATCATATTGAAGGGCAAAAGAATTTTCTGATGGCTTTCAAGAAAAAGACATGGCTGAAATCCTTTATTGATTTCTTCATTATAGGAGGGACTTACTATGTTCAGTCGAGTGTGAAGCCTAAGATTCTGGCATTCACACCTAAGGGAATCTACTTGATGGACATCAGTGATGTAACTGAAAATCGTTCTAATCAGGTCATGGAGATGCCTTGGAATCAAGTTCAAGATTTTACTTATAAGACAGTCTTGAATACAGTTAGGCTGAATTGGAACTATCAAAATGAAGTCTATATTTTTTCCGTGGATGTCGGTCAGGTTAGTCAGCATGTGGGCCAATATCAATTTAACAAAGACCATTATGACTATTTAGCCCAACACGATTTCTTTCGGTTAAAGTAAACCCTAGCAATCATTGTCACAAAAGAATTTGGAATCTTTTCTGGATTCTTTTTAGCTTTACTCGATAAGTCTATAGTTTGAAACTATAACCAGCTCTTGAAAAGAAGAAAATGAGTTGATGAAAATAAGTGGTACAATAGTTACTATAGATTTGGAGGTATTGTATGAGCAAGGAATTACACATCAACACAATTTTGGCCCAGGCGGGTATTAAGTCAGATAAAGCGACAGGTGCTTTGGTGACACCGCTTCATTTTTCAACGACCTATCAGCATCCAGAGTTTGGTAAATCTACTGGATTTGACTATACGCGCACTAAAAACCCAACTCGCAGTAAGGCGGAAGAAGTCTTGGCGGCTATTGAGTCAGCAGACTATGCCCTAGCGACTAGCTCAGGTATGTCAGCTATTGTACTGGCCTTTAGCGTCTTTCCAGTAGGTAGTAAGGTCTTGGCTGTCCGTGACCTTTATGGTGGTTCTTTCCGCTGGTTCAACCAAGTGGAGCAGGAAGGCCGTTTCCATTTTACCTATGCCAATACAGAAGAAGAGTTGATTGCCGAGTTAGAAAAGGACGTGGATGTTCTCTATATCGAAACCCCAACCAATCCCTTGATGTTGGAATTTGATATCAAAAAACTAGCAAAATTGGCTCATGCTAAGGGTGCCAAAGTGGTGGTGGATAATACCTTCTACAGCCCTATCTACCAACGTCCGATTGAAGATGGAGCAGATATCGTTCTCCATTCAGCAACCAAGTATCTAGCAGGACACAATGATGTCTTGGCTGGAGTGGTTGTGACAAATAGTTTAGAACTATACGAGAAACTCTTTTACAATCTCAATACGACAGGGGCAGTCTTGTCTCCATTTGACAGTTATCAATTGATTCGTGGTCTCAAGACCTTGTCTCTTCGTATGGAGCGCTCAACAGCTAACGCCCAAGAAGTGGTTGCCTTTTTGAAGGATTCTCCAGCAGTTAAGGAAGTTCTCTACACTGGTCGTGGGAGTATGATTTCCTTTAAAGTAGCAGATGAAACACGCATTCCTCATATTTTGAACAGTCTTAAGGTCTTCTCTTTTGCGGAAAGTTTGGGTGGGGTGGAAAGTCTGATTACTTATCCAACGACGCAAACTCACGCTGATATTCCAGCAGAAGTACGCCATTCTTATGGTTTGACAGATGACCTCTTGCGCTTGTCAATTGGGATTGAGGATGCTAGAGATTTGATTGCAGATTTGCGCCAAGCCTTGGAAGGATAAGACAAAGATGGGAAAATATGATTTTACAAGCCTGCCCAATCGTTTAGGGCACCATACCTATAAATGGAAAGAAGCAGAAACGGATAGTGAAGTCCTACCAGCTTGGATAGCGGATATGGACTTTGTAGTCTTGCCTGAAATCCGCCAAGCTGTGCAAACTTACGCTGATCAACTGGTTTATGGCTATACCTATGCCAGTGAAGAGTTAATTAAGGAAGTTCAAAAGTGGGAAGCCACACAACACGGTTACCACTTTGACAAAGAGGCTCTTGTCTTTATCGAGGGTGTGGTACCAGCCATCTCAACAGCTATTCAAGCCTTTACAAAAGAAGGCGAAGCGGTTCTGATTAACACACCTGTCTATCCACCCTTTGCTCGCAGTGTCAAGTTGAACAACCGTAGATTGATTACCAATTCTTTGGTGGAAAAGGATGGTCTGTTTGAGATTGACTTTGACCGACTGGAGAAGGATTTGGTGAAAGAGGAGGTCAAACTCTATATTCTTTGCAACCCTCACAATCCTGGTGGACGTGTTTGGAAAAAGGAAGTGTTGGAGAAGATTGGCCAACTCTGTCAAAAATATGGTGTTTTGTTGGTTTCAGATGAGATTCACCAAGATTTGGCCCTCTTTGGTCACAAGCATCATTCCTTCAATACCATCAATCCTGACTTTAAAGAATTTGCTATCGTCTTGAGTAGTGCCACTAAAACCTTTAACATCGCTGGGACAAAAAATTCCTATGCAGTTATTGAAAATCCTAAGTTGAGACTGGCTTACCAGAAACGCCAGTTGGCTAATAATCAACATGAAATTTCAGGTTTGGGTTATTTGGCGACAGAAGCTGCCTATCGCTATGGGAAGGATTGGTTAGAGGAACTCAAGCAAGTCTTTGAAGACCATATTAATTATGTGGTGGATCTATTTGGAAAAGAGACTAAAATCAAGGTCATGAAACCGCAAGGAACCTACTTGATTTGGCTTGATTTTTCAGCCTATGACCTGACTGATGAAAAATTACAAGAGCTTTTGAGAAATGAAGCCAAGGTTATCCTCAATCGTGGTTTGGATTTTGGAGAGGAAGGAAGTCTCCATGCTCGCCTCAATGTAGCCATGCCTAAATCTCTGTTGCAAGAAGTGTGTCAGCGAATTGTGACGACTTTTGCTAAACTTTAAAAATCCAGCCTTCTAGGAGAAAAGTATCCTTAGAAGGCTATTTTCATAGAGGAAAATATGGTATAATAAAAAGATAAGGTAAAGGTAAAAATATGGCTAAATTGATTCCGGGGAAAGTCCGTATCGAAGGCGTTGCCCTTTATGAAACTGGTAAGGTTGACATTATCAAGGAAAAGAACAATCGGCTCTACGCTCGCGTTGCAGAAGAAGAACTGCGCTATAGTTTAGAGGATGATTTGGTTTTTTGTGCCTGCGATTTTTTCCAAAAGAGGGGCTACTGTGTGCATTTGGCAGCTCTGGAGCATTTTTTGAAAAATGATGAGCGTGGTCAGGAAATCTTGCAAAGTCTGGAAGAAGGTCATGAAGAAAAAGAGGCTGTTGAAACCAAGGTGACCTTGGGTGGCAAATTTTTGGACCGAATCTTGTCTCCAAAATCAGAACGTGCCTATGAATTGTCAGCTGTGGGACAAGTGGAAGCAGGAAGCAATCATATCTTGTGGACGCTGAGAATCGGGCAAATCAATAGCCAAAAATACTACGTTATTCGGGATATTCCGCTCTTTTTAAAAGTCGTCGAGAAGAGAAAACCTTATATGATTGGTAAGATCTATGAGGAGTCTCTATCTTGGGAAGCCTTTAATGAGGAAAGTCAAGAGCTTCTGACTTTCTTACGCGGACTAATGGAGGAAGGACTTAGTCCAGAGCTTTTTTTCCAAAACCAGGGTCGGCATCTCTTTTTTCCTCTGACCTTTTTTGAGCAGGGTGTGAATTTACTGATGACCTTGCCGCATTTTCAATTTGACCATCAAGTGGATAGCTACCAAACCCTACTTTTTCAGGATATGCATGCTGATGCCAATCTATTTGCCTTTACAGTAACAGAATACTCTGACTATTTTGAAATGGAAATCAGCGAGAGCCCTAGGGTCAATGTCTTTTATCAGGGGACTGTACTTTTCCATAAAGGACAGGTTTATTTTCTAACAGACCAGCAGGTGCGTCTTCTCAAAGAAATCAAAACGCTGCCTGTGGATCAACACGGAAAGAAATACCTGCAATTTGATAGCAGTGACCGCGATAAATTGGCTTCCTGTCTAACTCTCTTTGGCCAGATGGGCACTGTTTCAGCTCCAGAACGCTTACAAATCAAAACTTTTGCTCCCTCTTTTTACTTTGACAGGGAAGAGGATAACCGGATTCGTCTAAAAATTCAGTTTGATTATGGAGACAGCCAGGTCTCTAGCCGACAAGCGCTGGAAGAATTGCCATTTTCGAGTGATGCTGACTTAGAAGAAAGAGTTTTCCAAGTCTGTTTGGCTGCGGGCTTTGAAGCAGATTTTCAATCTTGGCGTCAGGCCGTAAAAGCGGAATCTGTCTATCATTTCTTCCATGAAATCATTCCAGTATTTGAAAAACTCGGAAATGTTGAGCTATCAGACAAGTTAGAAGAGCTTTATAGTTTAGCAAGTCCTCAAGTGCAGATTGCTTCCAAGGGAGGTCTCTTGGAAATCCAGTTTGATTTTCAAGATATTGCCCAAGAGGAAATCGACCAAGCCATGCAGGCCTTGGTTGCCAACCAAGATTTTTACATTGATTCCTCCAATCAAGTCTACTTTTTCGATGACGAAACCAAGAAAATTCGCCAAAATCTACAGGAACTAGGACAGTTTGAATTAAAAGATGGGACCTTGCAGGCTCGAAAATCCTTGGCCTATAGTTTAGCTCATCTTTTTGAAGGGCGTGACCGTGTTTCTTTTTCACAAGAATTCCAGAATTTGGCCCAGGATTTAACGCATCCAGAGGACTTCCCACGACAAGCAACTCAGGTTCAGGCTGATTTACGAGATTATCAGGAAAAGGGAATCGGCTGGCTGCAAATGCTCCACCATTATGGTTTTGGTGGGATTTTGGCTGATGATATGGGACTTGGTAAAACCCTTCAGACCATTGCTTTTTTGACCAGTCAGGTGACAAAAGAAAGTCGGGTTTTGATTTTAGCTCCGTCAGGTTTGATTTACAACTGGGCAGATGAGTTTCAGAAATTTGCCCCACAGTTGGATGTGGCTGTTGTTCATGGCTTGAAAGCTAGTCGTGAAGAGATTCTTGCTGAGAGCCATCAAATCTATGTGACGAGTTATGCTACCTTCCGTCAGGACAGTGAGCTTTATCAGGGGATGGCCTTTGACTTCCTTTTCTTAGATGAGGCTCAGGTCATGAAAAATGCCCAAACTAAGATTGCCCAGACCTTGAGACAATTTGTGGTGCCGTCAGTTTTTGCCTTGTCAGGAACTCCGATTGAAAACCATCTGGGTGAACTGTGGTCTATTTTCCAAATCGTCATGCCAGGACTTTTGCCAAGCAAGAAAGAATTTATGAAATTGCCAGCTGAGCGCGTTGCTCAGTTTATCAAACCTTTCGTGATGCGACGTAAGAAAGAAGAAGTTCTGACTGAATTACCAGACTTAATCGAAGTGGTTTATAAAAATGAACTGGAAGACCAGCAAAAGGCTATTTACCTAGCCCAGTTGCAACAGATGCGAGACCGTCTGGCTCAAGTGTCAGATCAGGAATTTCAGCGAAGTCGTGTGGAAATCTTGTCTGGTCTGATGCGCTTGCGTCAAATCTGTGACACTCCTGCCCTCTTTATGGAAGATTATCAGGGAGCCAGTGGCAAACTGGATAGTCTCCGAGACCTGCTGGTCCAGGTGGCAGATGGCGGACACCGTGTATTGATTTTCTCGCAGTTCAAGGGAATGTTGGAGAAAATTGAACAAGAACTGCCAGACTTGGGCTTGACTTCCTTTAAAATTACGGGTTCAACCCCAGCCAAGGAAAGACAAGACATGACCAAGGCCTTTAACCAAGGAGAAAGAGATGCCTTTTTGATTTCTCTTAAGGCTGGTGGTGTCGGTCTGAATCTGACAGGTGCTGATACGGTTATTTTGGTTGACCTTTGGTGGAATCCTGCGGTGGAAGCGCAAGCTATTGGCCGTGCCCATCGGATAGGTCAGGAAGAAACGGTTGAGGTTTATCGCTTAGTGACCAGGGGAACCATTGAAGAAAAAATTCAGGAACTCCAAGAACAAAAGAAACATCTAGTGTCACAAGTATTGGATGGAACAGAGTCACGTGGCAGTCTCAGCCTAGCAGAAATTAGAGAAATTTTGGGAATTTCTGAAGCCAGCACTTGAAAAATCAAGACAATACGCTATAATGAAGTGTTGAAAGGAAATAGAAAATGAGAGAAGAACGATTTCCATTGGTGTCAGATGATGAGATCATGTTGACTGAGATGCCGGTTATGGACCTCTATGATGAATCTGACTTTATCAGTAATATCAAGGGAGAATACCGTGATAAGAATTATCTGGAGTGGGCCCCTATTACTGAAGAAAAACCAGTAAAACAGATTGAAAAGCCAGTAGAGAAACCTAAGAAGTCTGGTTTAGGAGTTAAAAAAGAAGGAAAGAGCTATGCGGAGGTGGCGCGTGAAGAAGCGCGTGCGGACTTGAAAAAGAAACGCTCAGCAAGTTATCTGACTAAGGATATTACTCCTACAAGACGCCATTCTCAGCCAAGTCTAGTTAGACAGGGCAATCAACCTACAGCGCCTTTCCAAAAGGAAAATCCTGGTGAATTTGTTAAATATAGTCAAAAATTGACCCAGTCTCATTACATCTTGGCGGAAGAAGTGAGCAATATTTCGACTCAATCTGAGCCAAAAGAAACTTCAGGTCCAAAGAAAAATAATTATGATTTTCTGAAGAAGAGCCAAATCTACAATAAAAAGAATCAACAAAAAGAACAAGAACGTCAGGTGGCCCAAGAGTTGAATCTGACAAGAATTACGGAATAGGGGAGAAAACATGTCAAAGACATATCATTTTATCGGAATTAAGGGATCAGGGATGAGTGCCTTGGCTTTGATGTTGCACCAAATGGGGCACAAGGTTCAGGGATCAGATGTTGAAAAATACTACTTTACTCAACGTGGTCTTGAGCAGGCAGGAATTACCATTCTTCCTTTTGATGAAAAGAATCTAGACGGTGATATGGAAATTATCGCTGGAAATGCCTTTCGTCCAGATAACAACGTCGAAATTGCCTATGCGGATCAAAATGGAATTAGCTACAAACGCTACCATGAGTTCCTAGGTAGCTTTATGCGTGACTTTGTTAGCATGGGAGTTGCTGGAGCGCATGGAAAAACTTCAACAACGGGTATGTTGTCTCATGTCTTGTCTCACATTACAGATACTAGCTTCTTGATTGGAGACGGGACTGGTCGTGGTTCAGCCAATGCCAAATATTTTGTCTTCGAATCTGACGAATATGAGCGTCACTTCATGCCTTACCACCCAGAATATTCTATCATCACCAACATTGACTTTGACCATCCAGACTATTTCACAAGTCTAGAGGATGTTTTCAATGCCTTTAACGACTATGCTAAACAAATTACCAAAGGTTTGTTTATCTACGGTGAAGATGCTGAATTGCGTAAGATTACGTCTGATGCACCAATTTATTATTATGGTTTTGAAGCAGAAGGTAATGACTTTGTCGCTAGTGATCTTCTTCGTTCAACAACTGGTTCAACCTTCACAGTTCATTTCCGTGGTCAAGAATTAGGGCAATTCCACATTCCAACCTTTGGTCGTCACAATATCATGAATGCGACAGCCGTTATTGGTCTTCTTTACACAGCAGGATTTGATTTGAACTTGGTGCGTGAACACTTGAAAACATTTGCTGGTGTTAAGCGTCGTTTCACTGAGAAAATTGTCAATGACACAGTTATTATCGATGACTTTGCCCACCATCCAACAGAAATTATTGCGACCTTGGATGCGGCTCGTCAGAAATACCCAAGCAAGGAAATTGTTGCAGTCTTTCAACCGCATACCTTTACTAGAACTATTGCCCTGTTGGATGACTTTGCCCACGCTTTGAATCAGGCGGATGCTGTTTATCTAGCCCAAATTTATGGATCTGCTCGTGAAGTAGACCATGGTGATGTTAAGGTAGAAGACCTAGCCAATAAAATCAATAAGAAACACCAAGTGATCACTGTTGAAAATGTTTCTCCACTCCTAGACCATGACAATGCTGTTTACGTCTTTATGGGAGCAGGAGATATCCAAACCTATGAATACTCATTTGAGCGACTCTTGTCTAACTTGACAAGCAATGTTCAATAGGATTTTCCAATGGAAATTCCAATTAAGATCATTCAGGCAAGTAAGTCTGATTTGGCTGAGATAGAGGAACTTAAGGCTTCATCTTTTCCAGCTGAAAAGCAGCAACCTTCCCATATTTTAGAAGAAAGTATCCGTAAGTATGCGGATACCTTTCTTCTAGCTAGGGATGAAAATCAGCTTCTGGGCTATGTTCTAGGTGGTCCGCAGCCACATAATCCGCAATGTCTAGAAATGCATTCTTTAGTCATTGATACTGACCATCAGAGACAGGGCTTGGGAACGCTTCTTCTTGCGGCTTTGAAAGATGTGGCAGTTGAGCTGGATTACAAAGCTATTCGTTTGAAGAGCCCTGGTGAGTTGCTTTCCTATTTTGAAATGAACGGTTTTATTGATGAAGAAGAGACAGATTCGTTTTATGCAGCTAGTCAAGGTTTTAGTATGATTTGGTTTAATCTCTTTTTTTAGGAGGCACAATGAAAATCAGGAAAGCAAGATTAGAAGATTTAGATCGTATCGTCGAGATTGAACTAGAGAATTTCTCGATAGAAGAAGCCATTCCTCGCTCTGTTTTTGAGGCGCATTTGCGAGAAATTCAGACCTCTTTTCTGGTTGCTGAAAAAGAAGGCAGAATCATGGGGTATATCGAAGGGCCGGTTGGGCCACACCGCCATTTGCAGGATCAGTCTTTTACAGAAGAGATAGAAGATTATAGCCATGAGCATGGTGGTTATATCTCTGTGACCTGTCTTTCAATTGCCAAGGAGGCGCAAGGCCTAGGACTGGGTCAGAAATTGCTAACAGCCTTGAAAGAGCTGGCTCTTGAACACGAAAGAGAAGGCATTAACCTAACCTGTCATGACTATCTCGTTGCTTACTACGAAAAGCATGGTTTTGTCAATGAAGGCCTATCTCAGTCAACCTTTGCAGGAGAAACCTGGTATGATATGGTATGGGAAGCTAAAAAATAAGCTAGAAAAGCATGCTAGGTTGCTTTTCTTTCGTTTTTAAGATATAATATTATGGATTGTCAACGAGGAGGATAAACTTTTGAGTGAAAAGCCAAGAGAAGACGAAAAATTAAGCTTTAAAGAGCAGATTTTGCGTGATTTAGAAAAAGTAAAACGTTATGAAGGGATTCGCCAAGAGGCCGCTGAGCTTGCTGAAAAAAAATCAGCTTTGTCTGTCCCTGACACAAAAATCGCTGATGAAGAGGTGATGAATGCATCCCTATCAGCTGTTGAAAAAATTATGGAGAATGCACCACGTGTTCCACAGCATCCTAGTGAAGATGTGCCTGCATCACCGGCAGATGAATTAAGAGAAGAAGCTCCGATTACTCCTAGTCACCCTAGTCAAGATGTTCCAGTTTCACCAGCTGAAGCAAGTCCATCAAGACCGGTTCCAGGACCAGAGGCTAGTCGTCCACAAAAAGTCGAAAGAGATGTGAACACAACTCCAACAAGAGTAGCTGTTTCTTATAAGACTGAAGCTGAAAAAGAACCTCAGAAAGAAGTAGTAAAACCAGAACCAGTTACGGAATCGGAAACGGTTGAAGTCATTACTGAAACTCCACGTCGTAGTCGCCGTGAGACAGTTAAACCAGTTAAGAAGAAAAAATCACATTTGAAGGCTTTCTTCATTTCTTTACTAATTTTCCTTGCCCTGATTTCAGCAGGTGGTTACTTCGGTTACCAGTATGTTCAATCATCTTTATTACCGGTTGATGCTAATTCTAAGCAGTATGTAACCGTTCAAATCCCGGAAGGATCCAATGTCCAAGAGATTGGATCAGCACTTGAAAATGCTGGTGTGATTAAACACGGAGTGATTTTTGCTTTTTATGCTAAATATAAGAATTATTCAGATTTGAAGGCTGGATATTACAATTTGCAAAAGAGCATGAGTACAGAGGATATCATTAAGGAACTACAAAAAGGTGGTACTCCTGAACCTCAAGAACCTTCACTTGCAGATTTAACGATTCCAGAAGGATATACGATTGATCAAATCGCCCAAGTTGTAGGACAATTACAAGGTGAATTTAAAGAGCCTTTGACCGCGGATGCTTTCTTGGCTAAAGTTCAAGATGACAACTTTATCAGTCAAGAAGTTGCTAAATATCCAAACCTACTTGAAAGTTTGCCAACGAAAGAAAGTGGAGTTCGTTATCGTTTAGAAGGTTTCCTCTTCCCAGCGACTTACTCCATCAAGGAAAGCACAACTATTGAAAGTTTGATTGATGAGATGCTGGCAGCTATGGATAAGACCTTGACGCCGCACTATAGTGCAATTAAGTCTAAAAACTTGACAGTCAATGAATTGCTAACAATTGCTTCACTTGTTGAAAAAGAAGGTGCTAAGACTGAAGACCGTAAGTTGATTGCAGGTGTTTTCTACAACCGTTTGAATCTTGGTATGCCACTTCAAAGCAATATTGCAATCTTGTATGCTCAAGGGAAACTTGGCCAAAATATTAGCCTAGCAGACGATGCTGGAATTGACACATCGATTAATTCACCATACAATGTTTATACCAAACCTGGTTTGATGCCTGGTCCAGTAGATAGTCCAAGTCAGGACGCGATTGAAGCAAGTATCAACCAAACAAAGAGTGAGAACCTATACTTTGTAGCCAATGTTACAGATGGTAAAGTCTATTATGCAGTTACTCAAGAAGAACATGATCGTAATGTAGCTGAGCACGTCAATAGCAAGCTTACTCAAAATAGTAGTTCAAACTAAGACTACACAAATGAGAATCTCAGATAGAGATTCAATACTATCGAAAGAAAGTTGAGAAAAATGGCAGAAAAAACATATCCTATGACCCTTGCGGAAAAGGAAAAACTTGAAAAAGAATTAGAAGAATTGAAATTGGTCCGCCGACCAGAAGTGGTAGAACGCATTAAGATTGCCCGTTCATACGGTGACCTTTCTGAAAACAGTGAATACGAAGCAGCTAAGGATGAACAAGCCTTTGTTGAAGGACAAATCTCTAGCTTGGAAACAAAAATCCGTTATGCTGAAATCGTCAATAGCGACTCAGTTGCCGATGATGAAGTAGCGATTGGTAAAACAGTCACTATCCAAGAAATTGGTGAGGACGAAGAAGAAGTTTATATTATCGTAGGTTCAGCGGGTGCAGATGCCTTTGCAGGTAAGGTTTCAAATGAAAGCCCAATTGGACAAGCCTTGATTGGTAAGAAAACAGGTGATACAGCAACCATTGAAACACCTGTTGGTAGCTATGATGTAAAAATCTTGAAGGTTGAAAAAACAGCCTAAAACAGAAAAAAGGAGTGGGGAGGCGATGCGCTTCACTCACTCCTTTTTCCATTTTAAATTGAATTGGAGACTATATGAGTTCAAAGAAGAAAAAAAATAAGATGGAGCGTGGTCTGACCAATCGTCACGTGCAGGTTATGGCCATTGCGGGAACAATCGGAACAGGACTCTTTTTGGGAGCAGGTCGATCTATTAGCCTAACAGGTCCTTCTATTGTACTAATTTATATGATTACGGGGGCCTTCATGTTCCTCATGATGCGTGCAGTTGGGGAAATGCTCTACCAAGACCCTGAGCAACATACCTTTATCAACTTTATCACGCGCCATTTGGGTAAGGGCTGGGGTTATTTCTCGGTTTGGTCTTACTGGCTATCCGTTGTCTTTATCGGTATGGCGGAAATCACTGCTATCTCTCACTATGTTCAGTTCTGGTTTCCTAGCTGGCCAAGTTGGATGATTGAGATTGGATTTTTGACCATTCTAGCCTTGGTCAATCTGATTGCGGTGAAGCTCTTTGGGGAAGTTGAGTTTTGGTTTGCTATGGTTAAGATTGTGGCTATTTTAGCTATGATTGCCACAGGAGTCTTTATGGTCTTGACAGGCTTTAAGACACCACATGGAGTAGCAAGTTTGGCTAATATCGCCGACAATTTCTCCCTCTTCCCAAATGGTGGAGTTAACTTTGTCATGGCCTTCCAGATGGTTTTCTTTGCCTACCTCATGATTGAGTTTATCGGGGTAACGACTTCAGAAACAAAAAATCCACGTCAGGTCTTGCCAAAAGCCGTTAAGGAAATTCCTTTGCGTATCGCCTTTTTCTACGGTGGTGCCCTCTTAGCCATCATGGCTATCATTCCGTGGCGTGAGCTTGCATCGGCTGATTCTCCTTTTGTTACAGTATTTGAATTGGCAGGAGTCAAGTGGGCAGCGGCCTTGATTAACTTCGTCGTTTTGACGTCAGCAGCATCTGCTCTTAACTCAACCCTTTATTCAACAGGTCGTCATTTGTATCAGATTGCTCATGATTCACCAAATCGTTTCCTAAAAGCAATTAAAGCAGATACTCTTTCTCGCCACAATGTGCCACAAAATGCCATCATCGCTTCAGCAATTTTGATTGCCCTAGCAGCCTTTATCAACATCTTGCCAGGTGTGTCGGATGCCTTTGCCTTGATTACAGCATCATCATCCGGTGTCTATATCGCCATTTATATCTTGATTATGGTGGCTCACCTTAAATACCGCAAGTCACCAGACTTTATGGCGGATGGCTATCTTATGCCCCATTATCGTTTCCTAAATCCTTTAACCATGCTCTTCTTTGCCTTTGTCTTTGTAACCCTCTTTTTACAAGAGTCTACATTTGTAGGAGCAATTGGTTCAGCTATTTGGATTATCGGTTTCGGGATTTATAGTCAGTGGAAATTTAGAAAATAAATTTGAAACTCATCAACTTAGATTGGTGGGTTTTTGCTAGTTTGACAGTCTATTGAAATAAGACTATAATCAAGCTGTAACAGTATTTGAGGAGATTTAGATGTACTTTAGATTGGAAAATGAGGAATCACAGAAAGTCCAGGAAATAGGGAATCTGATTCGTGTTTATAACCGTTCAAAAAGAGAAGAAGCTGAAAGTGAGCCACTTAATCTTTATGTCGAAGATGAAAAGGGCAATCTCCTGGCAGGTTTGATAGCAGAGACTTTTGGAAATTGGCTAGAAATTGAGTATTTATTTGTAAAAGAGGAACTGAGAGGGCAAGGAATCGGTTCAAAGCTATTGCGGCAAGCAGAAACTGAAGCTAAGAATCGAAACTGTCGTTTTACTTTTGTCAATACTTACCAGTTTCAAGCTCCTGATTTTTATAAAAGGCATGGCTACAAGGAAGTCTTTGCTTTGCAAAACTATCCCTACACAGGAAAAAGATTTTATTACCAAAAAGATTTGTAAGGAGAATATGAAATCATAAAGCAAAGAGGGGGACTTGACATAAGTATGAAGGAGATTCTCGATAAATACCAGTTAAATCCTACAAATTGTGTCTTTCTAGGTGATAGTGAGGACAATACAATCGTAGCTGAGAAATTGGGAATCAAGGTCATAAGGTTAAGAAAAGAAGCGATGCCGTCGATATTTTGAAATCCTATATTTAAACTTAACACTCTCTATTTTGTGGTAGAGAGTTTTTTTTTGTTAATAAAATTTTACAAAATGACATTTATATATTGCATTAAGTTAGATATATGGTATAATGTTATTGAAAAGAGGCGCAACTTTTTAAAATTAATGAGAATCAAAGAGAAAACCAAGAATATTAATGGAGGAATAAAAAATGGAAGTTATAAATGTAAGTAAGCATTATGGTCATTCAATCATTCTCAAAGATATAAATTTTGCACTTAATAAGGGTGAAATTGTTGGTCTAGTAGGGAGAAACGGAGTTGGCAAGAGTACATTGATGAAAATTCTTGTTCAGAATAATCAACCGACTTCAGGGAATATTATAAGTAGTGATAATGTTGGGTATTTAATCGAAGAACCAAAATTATTTTTATCTAAAACAGGTTTAGAGAATTTAAAATATTTGTCAAATTTATATGGTGTTGACTACAATCAAGAAAGATTTGGAAGTTTGATCCAAGAGTTAGATTTGACTCAGTCTATTAATAAAAAAGTAAAGACCTATTCTTTGGGGACAAAACAAAAATTAGCTTTGCTTCTAACTCTTGTTACGGAACCTGATATATTGATTTTAGATGAACCGACTAATGGTTTAGATATTGAATCATCACAAATAGTTTTAGAGGTTCTAAAAAATTTAGCTTTACATGAAAATGTGGGAATTTTAATATCGAGTCATAAATTAGAAGATATTGAAGAAATTTGTGAGAGGGTTCTTTTCTTGGAGAACGGGCTTTTGACATTTCAAAAAGTAGGAAAAGATAGTCATAATTGCTTGTTTGAGATAGCTTTTTCATCAGCTACAGATAGAGACATTTTCATTACCAAACAAGAATTTGGGGATATTGTTCAGGAAGAGGGACTGAAAATTACTATGTCTGGTAATATTCAAAGTAGTGAGCTTTTTAAATTTTTTAACGAAAACTCTATTAAAGTAGTTGATTTTGAAACTAAAAAAGAGACGCTTAAAGATATTTATCTAAATCGTTCAAAATAAAGGGAGGTTATAATCATGAAATTAAATAAATTGAATTTTCTTAAGGAAAATATAAGGGATTTATATTCATCAGGCGTAGTATATCTCGGTTTGCTTATCTCGTTTATACCGCCGATACTGGTTACATTCTTTATTCTAAAGACTCAAGGGACATCACTTGGTATTAAGCATATTTCAAATTTTTATGCTATGCTCGGTATGTTAATGGCTGTTATACATGCTAACCGAGTCATTAGTAGAGATTTTTCTCATAATACAATCAGTTTGTTTTATAATCAACAGAAGAATCGGATGATTTACGTCTTGTCTAATTTTCTATATGCCATCTCAGTTTCCATTATTTATGCTTTGAATGGCATTGTGCTACTAGTCATCGTAAGTAAATTGGGTGTTCCAGGTGCTTTAGGATTAGATTTTATAGCAGCCATTGTAGTCAATACAATTTTGTTAGTCCTATTTTATTTTCTATTATCTTACATTTTCTATTTATACAAATTGAAAAGTGGCTTGGTATTTGGTATTTTAGTAGCCTTACTACTCTTTATCCCTAATATATTAAATACGATTATGACGAATACTAGTAATGATTTGTTTATCAAAGCAGTTGAACTTCTTCCTTTTTATTCTTTACCTGTATTTGTTGCTTCAAATACGATGTCTATTAGTCAGTATCTTGTGGTAATCACTACAATCATTTTATTGTACTTTTTCACTCTCAAGAAAAGCAAGGAGTATTCATTTTAGTTTTATTTAGTATTATTTTGCAGACTTAAAATCCAGCAAAAAATCAGTCATCTTGCTATGCTCCTGTTCTTGTTGTGTACACGTTTTTGTCTTATGCTAGACTCATTTCCAAAAGCATTATATAATAGTGATATGAAATCAACTAAATAAGAAATACAAGCAATCAAAACTCGTTTAAAAGACCCTACTAAAGCTAATACTAAACAAAAACTCAAATAGCAAACTAGGAAGTTTATTTCAAACAATATAACATACTGATTTTAGGCTGAAGATAATATTGGAGTGCTAATTAATGAGGTTATAATAAATAGCTGACAGCTTGTGTTAGTTTTGGATTTTTTAAGAGTAGATGAGTATTAAAACTATAAGGAGAACGCAGGTGGCTAAAAATTTAAAATTAAAATTAGCTCGTGTGGAGCTTGATTTAACTCAAGGTCAACTGGCAGAGGCTGTTGGGGTGACGCGCCAGACTATTGGTTTGATAGAGGCGGGAAAATACAATCCTAGCCTCTCGCTCTGCCAGTCCATTTGCAGATGTTTAGGGAAAACCCTAGACCAACTATTTTGGGAGGAAGAAGATGGTAAATAAATTCATTCATTATCAATTACTTGACGAAAGAGAAGAACAACTAATCAATAAAGCTGGAGCGGAATCCTTTACCCTCTTCATTGGGCTTGTACTTCTAAGCTATTTGGTGGCAGTGTTGGCTCCCTCTCTTTTTAATCCGAATTTTCTAGTCTATACTCTGATAGTAGGAATTTTCTTCTTTTTCAATCGTGCCCGTTATCTGGGAGTGACCTACTATAGTCGTTTTCATTTTACGATTTTGGGTTGTTTTTTCCTAACCTTGGCTATTACTGCTCTTTTGATGTTGCAGAATTATCAATTCAACATAGAAATTTATCAGCACAATCCTTTGAACGTTAAATACCTATCTGCTTGGGTCATTACTTATATCATTTACCTTCCCTGGGTCTTTATCGGCAATCTAGGTCTGAAGAGTTATGGCGAATGGGCTCAGAAAAAGTTTGAGCAAGACATGGATGAACTGGAGAGTGGAGAATAGCTTGTTACTCTTTTCTCAATCCAGCTAAAATGTGATATAATAGTACTAATTTATTGGAACGTATGAGAGTTCTTGAAAATTTTCATTGGTTTCTAGTTAAGAAAGTAGGAAAAGTATGTATCCAGATGATAGTTTGACATTGCACACGGACTTGTACCAGATTAATATGATGCAGGTTTACTTTGACCAAGGTATTCACAATAAAAAGGCTGTCTTTGAGGTTTATTTCCGCCAACAGCCTTTTAAGAATGGCTATGCAGTTTTTGCTGGTTTGGAAAGAATTGTAAGCTATCTTGAAGACTTGCGTTTTTCAGATAGTGATATTGCCTATTTGGAGTCGCTAGGCTATCATGGGGCATTTTTGGACTATCTCCGCAATTTTAAGTTGGAGTTGACCGTTCGTTCTGCCCAAGAAGGGGACTTGGTTTTTGCTAATGAACCAATTGTGCAGGTGGAAGGCCCTCTAGCCCAATGCCAGTTGGTCGAAACAGCTCTTTTGAACATCGTCAACTACCAGACCTTGGTGGCGACGAAGACAGCTCGTATTCGTTCGGTCATCGAAGATGAACCCTTAATGGAGTTTGGGACACGTCGGGCGCAAGAGATGGATGCGGCTATCTGGGGAACACGCGCAGCGGTGATTGGTGGTGCCAATGGAACCAGCAACGTGCGTGCTGGTAAACTCTTTAATATTCCTGTTTTGGGTACCCATGCCCATTCCTTGGTGCAGGTTTATGGCAATGATTATGAGGCTTTCAAGGCTTATGCTGCGACCCACAAAAATTGCGTCTTTCTTGTGGATACCTATGATACCCTTCGCATTGGAGTTCCAGCTGCCATTCAGGTGGCGCGTGAGCTGGGCGACCAGATTAACTTTATGGGTGTTCGGATTGACTCTGGGGATATTGCCTATATTTCCAAGAAAGTCCGTCAGCAGCTTGACGAGGCTGGATTTACAGAGGCTAAGATTTATGCTTCTAATGATTTGGATGAAAATACCATCCTCAACCTCAAGATGCAAAAGGCCAAGATTGATGTCTGGGGCGTGGGTACCAAGCTGATTACGGCCTATGACCAGCCAGCTCTTGGTGCAGTTTATAAGATTGTGGCCATTGAAGATGAAAATGGGAACATGCGCAATACCATCAAGCTGTCTAATAATGCGGAAAAAGTGTCTACGCCAGGTAAGAAGCAGGTGTGGCGGATTACCAGTCGTGAAAAAGGCAAGTCAGAAGGCGACTACATCACTTATGATGGCGTAGATGTTGCTAGCATGACAGAAATCAAGATGTTCCATCCGACTTATACCTACATCAAGAAGACGGTTCGTAATTTTGATGCCGTTCCTCTATTGGTGGATATTTTCAAGGATGGGAAATTGGTCTACGACTTACCAAGTTTACCTGATATTCAAGCCTATGCTCGTAAGGAATTTGACAAGCTCTGGGACGAGTACAAACGGGTGCTCAATCCGCAACACTATCCAGTGGACTTGGCGCGTGATGTATGGCAAGACAAGATGGACTTGATTGACAAGATGCGTAAGGAAGCCCTCGGTGAAGGAGAAGAAGAATGAGTTTGCAAGAAACGATTATCCAAGAGCTGGGTGTCAAACCAGTGATTGATGCCCAAGAAGAAATCCATCGTTCCATTGATTTCTTAAAAAGATATTTGAAAAAACATCCCTTCCTAAAAACCTTTGTACTAGGAATTTCTGGGGGACAAGACTCAACCTTAGCAGGTCGATTGGCTCAATTAGCTATGGAAGAACTGCGAGCAGAAACGGGAGACGACAGCTACAAATTTATCGCTGTCCGTCTGCCTTATGGAGTGCAAGCTGATGAAGCAGATGCTCAAAAAGCCCTAGCCTTCATCCAGCCAGATGTCAGCTTGGTAGTGAATATCAAGGAGTCGGCAGATGCCATGACAGCAGCAGTTGAAGCGACAGGTAGTCCTGTTTCAGACTTTAACAAAGGCAATATCAAGGCACGTTGCCGTATGATTGCTCAGTATGCCCTTGCTGGTGCTCATAGCGGAGCGGTCATTGGAACAGACCACGCTGCGGAAAATATCACAGGTTTCTTTACCAAGTTTGGTGACGGTGGTGCAGATATTCTCCCTCTTTACCGCCTTAATAAACGTCAAGGAAAACAACTCTTGCAGGAACTTGGTGCAGACCCAGCCCTTTATGAAAAAATCCCAACAGCAGACCTCGAAGAAGACAAACCAGGTCTAGCTGACGAAGTAGCCCTCGGGGTCACTTATGAAGAGATTGACGACTACCTAGAAGGCAAAACAATCAGCCCAGAAGCCCAAGCAACTATCGAAAACTGGTGGCACAAAGGACAACACAAACGCCACCTACCCATCACCGTCTTTGATGACTTTTGGGAGTAAAAAGGTCCGGGGGACCTTTTTAGCTTCTTGCCCTGAAACTCGAGAGCAAGAATAACCTCCAGTGGAGGTTTTCAGCCTCTCACCTTGAAATAAGAAAGTGAGAGGAGGTCCAGTGGAGGTTTTTACTCCGATCATGGAAACAGGTAAGCGAAGAAGGTCCGGGGGATCTTTTTAGCTTATTACCTTGAAATTCAAAAGCAAAGTAAATTTAAATTGAGGTTGGGCAGAGAATCATCTATCAGAAAGCGAGGTAGCGTCATGAGAGCAATCGGTACGCAAATATTACAGACAGAACGTTTAATCTTGCGAAGATTTGTGGAAAGTGATGCAGAAGCTATGTTTCAGAATTGGGCTTCATCTGCTGAGAATCTAACCTACGTCACTTGGGATCCTCATCCTGATGTCGAGGTGACTCGAAACTCCATTCGTAATTGGGTTGCCTCCTATGCAAATCCCAACTATTACAAATGGGCGATTTGTCTCAAAGAAAATCCAGAACAAGTGATAGGAGATATCAGCATCGTTGCAATGGATGAGAACGATTCTTCTTGTGAAATTGGCTATGTGCTAGGCAAGGTTTACTGGGGAAATGGTATAATGACGGAGGCCTTGAAAGCTGTCTTGGACTTTTGTTTTACTCAAGCAGACTTTCAAAAAGTCAAGGCACGTTATGCCAGTCTCAATCCAGCTTCAGGTCGTGTCATGGAGAAGGCTGGAATGTCCTATCTAAAGACTATTACCAATGGTGTAGAGAGAAAAGGCTATCTTGCGGACCTTATTTATTATCAGATAAGTAGGGAAGACTAGTGAATTTTCTTTTCAGTTTCCATCAAAGTCAGACTTTGTCTGGCTTTTTTTGCAATATTTTTTACATAACCTGATTAAATTCCTATTTTTCCCTATCATTGTCCCTGTTTTTTCTGGAGTTTTGGGGCTATAATAGTCCTATCAAATCAAAGAATGGAGGAAGGCAATGGATAATATAATCTTTTTTATCAGTGTTTTTCTTGCTGGAATTCTTTCCTTCTTTTCTCCTTGTATCTTACCCTTGTTACCGGTTTATGCAGGGGTCTTGTTGGATGACAAAGATGGTGCTCAGGCTTCTAGTGGCAAATTTTCAATCTCAGTTGTCAGTTTATTGCGAACTCTGGCCTTTATAGCAGGGATATCCTTTATCTTCATCTTACTGGGTTATGGTGCTGGTTTTTTAGGCAATTTGCTATATGCCTCTTGGTTTCAGTATGTGACGGGTGCGGTTATCATTATTTTAGGCTTGCACCAGATGGAAGTCTTACATTTTCAGGGACTTTACAAGGAAAGAAGGCTACAATTAAAGAGACAGGTGCAAAAGGGTAAGGGCTATAGTCAGGCATTTTTACTGGGCTTGACCTTTAGTTTTGCTTGGACGCCTTGTGTGGGTCCGGTTCTTGGCTCTGTTTTGGCTTTAGCGGCTTCAGGTGGCTCAGGTGCTTGGCAGGGAGCTGCTCTCATGTTGATTTACACGCTGGGTTTGGCGCTACCATTTTTGGTTTTAGCTTTCGCCTCCAGCTATGTTTTGAAACATTTTCGAAAACTCCATCCTTATCTAGGAACCCTCAAAAAAGTGGGTGGTTTCCTCATTATCGTGATGGGAATCTTGGTGCTTTTGGGAAATGCTTCCATTTTGACTACATTATTTGAATAGAGAGGAAGAAGAAATGAAAAAATGGCAAACATGTCTCCTTGGAGTAGGCTCAATCTGTTGCTTGGCAGCCTGTTCGGCTAAAAATATGTCAGACGAATCTACTATGAAGGAGCAAACAAAAACAGAACAAGTCAGTTCACAAACTGCGACTAAAGGTCAGGCGGTTGCTGATTTTGAACTAACGGGAGTAGACGGCAAGACCTACCGCTTGTCTGATTACAAGGGCAAGAAAGTCTATCTCAAATTCTGGGCGTCTTGGTGTTCCATCTGTCTAGCCAGTCTTCCAGATACGGATGAAATCGCTAAAGATGCTGGTGATGATTATGTAGTTTTGACAGTGGTATCTCCTGGACACAAGGGAGAACAAGCTGAAGCAGACTTTAAGAACTGGTACAAGGGCTTGGATTATAAAAATTTCCCAGTTCTAATTGACCCGTCAGGCAAACTTTTGGAAAGTTATGGTATTCGTTCTTATCCAACTCAAGCCTTTATAGACAGGGAAGGAAAGCTGGTCAAAACGCAACCTGGTTTTATGGATAAGAATATGATTTTAAAAGAATTGAAAGAAATGGGGTAGAGAAAGGTCATGAATGATAAAGTAAAATTGTTTGTCTTGGCAGGAATCTTTTTCCTAGCCATAAGTGGTTTCTATTTTCTATTGATGCGAAATGCAGGGCAGACAGATAGCTCGCAAATTGAGAAAGCATCAGTTAGCCAAGGAGGAAAAACAGTGAAAAAAACAGAAGTGAGTAAAGATGCAGACTTGCACGAAATTTATCTAGCTGGGGGATGTTTCTGGGGAGTAGAGGAATACTTTTCACGCGTTCCCGGGGTGACAGATGCCGTATCAGGCTATGCAAATGGTAGAGGGGAAACAACCAAGTACGAATTGATTAACCAAACAGGGCATGCAGAAACCGTCCATGTCACCTATGATGCTAATCAAATTTCCCTCAAGGAAATACTGCTTCATTATTTCCGCATTATCAATCCAACTAGCAAAAATAAACAAGGAAATGATGTGGGAACCCAGTACCGTACTGGTGTTTATTACACAGATGACAAGGATTTAGAGGTGATTAACCAAGTCTTTGATGAGGTGGCTAAGAAATACGATCAACCTCTAGCAGTTGAAAAGGAGAGTCTGCAGAATTTTGTAGTGGCTGAGGATTACCACCAAGACTATCTCAAGAAAAATCCAAATGGCTACTGCCATATCAATGTCAATCAGGCGGCCTATCCCGTCATTGATGCCAGCAAATATCCCAAACCAAGTGATGAGGAATTGAAGAAGACCTTGTCACCTGAGGAGTATGCAGTCACCCAGAAAAATCAAACAGAACGAGCTTTCTCAAACCGCTACTGGGATAAATTTGAATCTGGTATCTATGTGGATGTGGCAACTGGCGAACCTCTCTTTTCATCAAAGGACAAGTTTGAGTCTGGTTGTGGCTGGCCTAGTTTTACCCAACCAATCAGTCCAGATGTTGCTACCTACAAGGAAGATAAGTCCTACAATATGACACGCATGGAAGTGCGGAGCCGAGTTGGAGATTCTCACCTTGGCCATGTCTTTACAGATGGGCCTCAGGACAAGGGTGGCTTGCGCTACTGTATTAATAGTCTCTCTATCCGTTTTATTCCCAAAGACCAAATGGAAGAAAAAGGATATGCTTATTTACTAGATTATGTCGATTAAGAGGGCTTTCCTAAGCAGTTAGAGGAGAATTTTGCTATACTGATACTAGTAAGTGACAAAGGAGCCGAGCATGACCTATACAATCTTAATCGTAGAAGATGAATATCTGGTAAGACAAGGCTTGACCAAGCTGGTCAATGTAGCAGCCTACGATATGGAAATCATCGATCAGGCTGAAAATGGAAGACAGGCTTGGGAATTGATACAAAAGCAGGTGCCAGATATCATTTTAACCGATATCAATATGCCTCAGCTAAATGGCATCCAGTTGGCCAGTCTGGTCCGAGAAACCTATCCTCAGGTGCATCTGGTTTTTTTGACAGGTTACGATGATTTTGATTATGCTTTGTCTGCCGTCAAACTAGGTGTCGATGACTACCTGCTCAAGCCCTTTTCTCGTCAGGATATTGAGGAAATGTTGGGGAAAATCAAGCAAAAGTTGGATAAGGAAGAAAAGGAAGAGCAGTTACAAGATTTATTAACTGATAAGTTTGAAGGAAACATGGCCCAGAAAATCCAGTCCCATCTGGCTGATAGCCAGTTTAGTTTAAAGTCTTTAGCCAGTGACTTGGGCTTTAGTCCGACTTATCTGAGTTCTTTGATTAAGAAAGAGTTGGGACTGCCTTTTCAGGATTACCTGGTGAGAGAACGTGTCAAACAAGCTAAGCTCTTGCTTTTAACTACAGATCTAAAGATTTATGAGATAGCAGAGAAGGTTGGTTTTGAAGATATGAACTATTTTACCCAACGTTTTAAACAGATTGCAGGTGTGACACCTCGTCAGTTTAAGAAGGGGGAAGGTCGATGAAACGTTCTTCTCTCCTAGTCAGAATGGTTATTTCCATCTTTCTGGTCTTTCTCATTCTCCTAGCTCTGGTTGGGACTTTCTACTATCAATCTAGTTCATCAGCCATTGAGGCTAGCATTGCGGGCAATAGCCAGACGACTATCAGCCAAACTAGCCACTTTATCCAGTCTTATATCAAAAAATTAGAAACCACCTCGACCAGCTTGACCCAGCAGACGGATGTCCTAGCCTATGCTGAGAATCCCAGTCAAGACAAGGTCAAGGAAATCCGAGATCTGTTTTTGACTATCTTAAAGGCAGACCAAGACTTGAAAACGGTAGTTCTGGTCACCAAATCAGGTCAGGTCATTTCTACAGACGATAGTGTGCAGATGAAAACCTCCTCTGATATGATGGCTGAGGATTGGTACCAAAAGGCTATTCATCAGGGAGCCATGCCAGTTTTGACCCCAGCTCGTAAATCAGATAGTCAGTGGGTTATTTCTATCACTCAAGAACTTGTTGATGCAAAGGGAGCCAATCTGGGTGTACTTCGTTTGGATATTTCTTATGAAACTCTGGAAGCCTATCTAAATCAACTTCAGTTGGGTCAGCAGGGCTTTGCCTTTATTATCAATGAAAACCATGAATTTGTTTACCATCCTCAACACACAGTTTATAGTTCGTCTAGCGAAATGGAGGCCATGAAACCCTATATTGATACAGGGCAGGGCTATACTCCAGATCACAAGTCCTACGTCAGTCAGGAAAGGATTGCTGGAACTGATTGGACGGTGCTTGGCGTGTCTTCGTTGGAGAAGTTAGACCAGATTAGGAGTCAACTCATGTGGACCTTGCTTGGAGCCAGTTTCACATCTCTTCTTGCCTGTCTCTGCTTGGTGTGGATTAGTCTTAAACGTTGGATTGCTCCTCTGAATGACTTGAGAGAAACCATGCTGGAGATTGCTTCTGGTAATCAGAATCTTCGTGCCAAGGAAACTGGTGCCCATGAACTGAGAGAAGTGACTCGTCAGTTCAATGCCATGTTGGATCAGATTGATCAGCTGATGGCGGATATTCGCAGGCAGGAAGAAACGACCCGTCAGTACCAACTTCAAGCCCTATCGAGCCAGATTAATCCGCATTTCCTTTATAATACCTTGGACACCATCATTTGGATGGCTGAATTTCAGGATAGTCAGCGCGTGGTTCAGGTGACCAAGTCTTTGGCAACCTATTTCCGCCTAGCGCTCAATCAAGGAAAGGACTTGATTTGCCTGTCTGACGAAATTAACCATGTCCGCCAGTATCTTTTTATCCAGAAACAACGCTATGGGGATAAACTAGAATATGAAATTGATGAAAATCCTGCCTTTGATAACCTAGTCTTGCCTAAACTGGTGCTACAACCTCTGGTGGAAAATGCTCTTTACCATGGCATCAAGGAGAAGGAAGGTCAGGGACATATTAGAGTTTCTGTTCAGAAAAAGGATTTAGGACTAGTCATCCGCATTGAGGATGACGGCGTTGGATTTCAAAATGCTGGCGATAGTAGTCAGAGTCAGCTCAAACGTGGGGGAGTTGGTCTGCAAAATGTGGACCAACGTCTCAAACTTCATTTTGGGGAACATTACCAGATGAGGATTGATTCTGCACCTGATAAAGGAACGACGGTTGAAATATACATAAATAGAATAGAAACTAGCTAACTCCCGGTCAATTCTGGGAGTTTTATGCGTAATCGAGCAAGCTTTCTAGGTTGTCTATCTTGCTAAAAATAAGAAAAAACGATATGATAGATAGTGATAAAAGAGGTATCAAGTATGAAGGAAAAAGACATTCAAAGAGAGACAAGCCAGATTGTAGAAGATGTATTGGAAAAGGCCAATTTGAAGCAAGGATCCATCTTTGTTTTGGGCCTTTCTTCTAGTGAAGTGATAGGTGGTCAGATTGGCAAGGAATCCAGCCAAGAAATTGGCGAAATCATCGTGAAGACCATCCTAGATATCCTAGAGGAAAATGGAATTCATCTAGCTGTTCAAGGTTGTGAACATGTCAATCGGGCCCTCGTCGTTGAGCGTCAGGTGGCAGAGCAGTTTGGTCTGGAAATCGTCAGTGTCCTTCCTACTCTTCATGCAGGAGGTTCGGGTCAATTGGCAGCCTTCAAGTTTATGAAGGATCCAGTTGAGGTTGAATTTATCAAAGCTCATGCTGGATTGGATATCGGAGATACTGCAATTGGCATGCATGTTAAGCATGTTCAGGTTCCGATTCGCCCTCTTTTGAGAGAGATTGGCCATGCCCACGTAACGGCACTGGCTAGTCGTCCAAAGTTAATTGGAGGTGCGCGTGCGCACTATCCGCAAGATTCTATTAGAAAGTCGTGAGAATGAGAAAAACAAAACAGCAACTAGAAAAAATCACAAAATATTCGATTCGTAAGCTAACTGTTGGGGTAGGTCCTGTAGCAATCGGGGCCTTCCTTTTTGGTGCTAGTACCCTTTCAGTGGATAAGGTGCAAGCCAATGAAGTCGGCAGTGCTCATAGTGTTCATTACCGTTATCTGGCGGAGCAGGAGTTGACCGAGTCTGAAAAAGCCCTGATTCACCATGAGGTTCCTACAGAATTTCAAGATGATGATATTCTATATGTAGTTTATCGCAAGAAGGCAACTAACAGTCAACAACTTCCATACACAGGAAGTAAGGAACTAGCTTGGGCAGGTCTTGGTTTGGCAACGGCCTCACTAGCAGTCTTTTTGGTGTCCAAAAAAGGTCGTAGAGAAGTTCTAGGTGTTCTCTTGATTGGTTCTTTAGGAGCTAGCACCTTTGTACCTTATGGGGCATTTGCGTTTGAAAATAAAGAATTGCTTTCTTATAACCAAACTATTTCGGCCTCTACACATGAAGGCTTGGCTGAAGGGATTATCCACATTGATGGCTATGAGTATATTGGATACTTTAAGGAAGCGGAACTCCATCCATCAAGACCAGCTTCAGTTGAACAGCCTCAGTTGCCAGTCGAAAAGCAAAGTTCAAAAGAAATCGAGAAAACTGAAGTCGTTCAAGAAAGACCTGCTGTTGCTCCAGAAACTATCGTTGAGAATCCTGTAGTAGAGACTCCGGTTGCTCCTGCGGTTGAAGCAAAACCAGTTTCTGAGAAGCCTCAGACAAGACAGGAAGAGAGCTTGGTGGAGATTTCTTTTGAAACGGTCACAATACCAGATGCGAATCTAGCAGAAGGAGAGACTCGTATCGTTGCAGCTGGAGTAAATGGTCAGCGTCGTCTTGTAACTAAAGTATCTATGGTTAATGGTCAAGAAATTAGAGAAGTCATTGAAGACCAAGTGGTTCATAATCCTGTGTCGCAAGTCATTGCAGTCGGAACTAAGAAAGAGGTGCAACCTGCTCCAACTCCAGTACCACAAGCTGAACCAACGTATCAAGTAGCAAAAGGTACACAAGAAGAAGGTAGAGCAGGACAAGCCTTAACCCAGCCAGAATTGCCAGAGGCTCCAGTTGAAACAAAAGGAACCCAAGAAGAAGTCAAAGAAGGTCAAGCTCTAACACAACCAGAGCTTCCAGAGGCTCCAATCGCAGCAAAAGGGACTCAAGAAGAAGGCAAGGAAGGTCAAGCTTTAACACAACCAACCTTACCAGAAGCTCCAATCGAAGTAAAAGGTACACAAGAGGAAGGTAAAACCGGCCAAGCCCTTGTACAAGATCAGTTACCTGAGTACAAAGTAACTGAGGGAACCCTTGTTGAAACATCGACTACAGACCTAGACTACAAAACTGAAACGACTGAGGATTCAACCAAGTATACGGACGAAGAAATTGTCGTAAGAAATGGTGAAAAAGGTAGTCAAGTTACTAAAATAATTTATAAAACAGTAGAAGGTGTTAAAACTGACCAAGTTCTTTCAACTAGCACAGAAGTTGCCAAGGAGCCTGTAAATCAACAGGTAAGTCGTGGGACAAAACCAATTGAAGGAACTCTTGTAGAAGAAAGTCTTGAAAAGATTCCATTTAAGGAAGTTGTTAAAGAAGATGATCAACTGAAAAAAGGCTTAGAAGTTGTAGCTCAAGAAGGTAAAGAAGGTCAGAAAAAAATCACCAAGACTTTTAATACCATTAAGGGAGTTAAAACAGAAGACGCTCCAAAAGTTACAGAGGAAATCCTTGAGGCCCCTCAAGACAAAATTTTGAAACGTGGTACCAAGAGCTTTGAAAAACCAGTATTGACCATCACAGCAGTTGAGCCTAAGGATTTGAAGCGTACTTCAGATGTTAAATACAGTCTAGAAAATCCAAGTAAGGCAGCCATTAAATCTATTACCCTAACTCTGAAAAAAGGTGACGAGATTGTCAAAACCTTGAAAGTTTCACCTGATGACTTGACAACTACCCTGACAGATTTGCAGTACTACAAGGATTATAAACTTGAAACTAAGATGGTTTATGACCGTGGTGAGGGTGATGAGGAAGAAGTTCTGAAGGAAGAACCGCTAAGAATTGACCTCAAAAAAGTTGAAATCAAAAACATTAAAGAAACAAGCTTGATGAGTGTGGATGCTGACGGTAATGAAACAGATACTAGTTTGCTGACAGAAAAACCAGCTGATGTCGCTCCGCTTTATCTACGAGTAACCACTCATGATAACAAAACAACCAGACTGGCTGTTGATAAGATTGAAGAAGTCACAGTTGATGGCAAGACCTTATATAAGGTTACAGCCAAAGCACCTGATTTGATTCAGCGTAATGCTGACAACACACTTAGTGAAGAATATGTTCATTACTTTGAAAAACAAAAATTAAAAGAAGGCAATGTTTACTACAACTTCAACGAGCTTGTCAAAGATATGAAAGCTAATCCTACAGGCGAGTTTAAACTGGGTGCAGATTTAAATGCAGCCAATGTACCGACTCCAAATAAAGAGTATGTTCCTGGTACATTTAAAGGTAAGTTGTCAAGTGTTGACGGACAACGTTATTCAATTCACAATATGACTCGTCAATTATTTGGTGGTATTGAAGGCGGTTCGGTTAAAGATGTTAATCTGGCTAATGTCGATATTAATATGCCTTGGATTGACAATATTTCTGCACTTGCCAGAACTGTTAAAAATGCTACGGTTGAAAACATTAAAGTAACTGGTAGCATCACTGGTAGAGATGGAATTGCTGGACTTGTTAACAAGTTAGATGTTGGTGGACAACTTACTAATGTTGCTTATATCGGTAAACTTACAGGTGTAGGTGATAGAGGTTGGGATTTCGGTGGCATGGTTGGCGAAATCTGGAAAGGTAACGTTGACAAAGGCTATGTAGATGCTGATATAGTTGCTAATAAAGCTCGTATCGGTGGATTTGTTGCTAGATCGGATAATGGTTCTGATCCTAACGGAATTGGTAAATATGGTTCTGTTCGTAATGCTGTTACTAAAGGAACTATTAAGGTAAACACACCTGTTGAAGTAGGTGGTTTCCTTAGTAAGAACTGGGCATGGGGTAAAGTTGCAGACTCTGTGTCTATGATGAAAGTTGAAAATGGTGAAGTGTTCTATGGCTCTAAAGATATTGATGCTGAGGATGGATACTTCTCAAATAACGCTTTGGAACGTAACTTCGTTGTAAAAGATGTAAGTACAGGTAATCGTTCATTTAGATTCTCTATTTCCAACCGAATTAAAGAAGTCTCACAAGAAGAAGCTGACAAGAAAATTGCAACATTAGGAATTACAGCTAATGATTATGTTATCAATCCTCTTGTTGAAGATTCACTTAACAATGTCAAACCAAAAGCAGATACTTACAAATCTACTCATGACTACGATGCTTCTCGTGAGCTTGCTTACCGTAACATTGAAAAACTTCAACCATTCTATAACAAGGAATGGATTGTCAACCAAGGGAATAAGATTCCGGCTGGATCAAACTTATTAACGAAAGAAGTCTTGTCTGTTACTGCGATGAAAGGCAATGACTTTGTCACAGACCTTACAGATGCTGACCATATTATGGTTCACTACGCAGATAAGACAAAAGAAATCTTAACAATTTCACCGAAAGACTCTAAAGTGAAACAAGTGAAAGAATACAGTGTCGCTGAGCTTGGTGAAGTCGTTTATACACCAAACATGGTTGTTAAAGATCGTACAGATTTAATCAGTGCTATCGAAAGCAAGTTAAGTCCAGTAGAATTGCAATCTGAGCCGATTTACCAACACTTGGGTAGAACTGGTGGCAACAAAGTCAATGCAATTAAAGATTTGTACTTAGAAGAAAGCTTCAAGTATGTTAAAGATAATCTTACTCAATTCGTTACGAAGTTAGTTGAAAATGAAGATCACCAGCTTAACACTGATGAAGCTGCAAAACGTGCCTTGATTAAGAAAATCGATGACAATAAGGCCGCAGTTCTTCTTGGTTTGTCTTACCTCAACCGTTACTACGGAGTTAAATTCGATGACTTTAATATTAAAGAATTAATGCTATTCAAACCGGACTTCTATGGTAAGAATGTTGGTGTGTTAGACTTCTTGATTAAGGTTGGTTCTAAAGAAAGTAACATTAAAGGTGATAGAACTTTAGAAGCTTATCGCGAAACGATCGGTGGAGTTATCGGTATAGGCGAGTTAAACAGTTTCTTAGACTATAATATGCGTCTATTCACAAGTGATACAGACTTAAACGATTGGTTCATAAAAGCTACTAAAGATAATGTATATATCGTTGAACCTAAAACAACAACTCCTGAATTTGCTGATAAGAAACACAGAGCTTACGAAGGTTTAAACAACGACATGCATGGTAAGATGATTTTGCCACTTCTGAATTTAAAAGATGCACATATGTTCTTAATCTCAACATATAACACTATGGCTTACAGTTCATTTGAAAAATACGGTAAGAATACTGCAGAAGAACGCGAAGCATTCAAAGCTGAAATCAATAAAGTTGCTAAAGGTCAACAAAATTACCTAGACTTCTGGTCTCGCTTATCATTAGACAAAGTTCGTAATCAACTGCTTAAGAGCAATAACATGGTTCCAACTCCTGTGTTAGATAACCAAAACTATAAAGGAATCAGCACAGATAAATACGGACATACGAATAGTGGTAAAGATGTAGCGCCTATCCGTGAATTGTACGGACCAACAGGTCGTTACCACGCAACTGACTGGCGTATGGGAGCTGTAGCTCGTATCTACGGTAATCCATATAAAGATGATTCAGTCTTCTTTATGGTGACGGATATGATTAGTGACTTTGGTATCTCAGCCTTCACTCACGAAACGACTCACGTAAATGACCGCATGGTTTACTTAGGTGGTTCAAGACACCGTGAAGGTACTGACCTAGAGGCGTTCGCACAAGGTATGTTACAATCACCTGCTGAAACAAGTCCAAACGGTGACTTTAAAGCACTAGGATTGAACATGGCCTACGAACGTCCAAACGATGGAAACCAATGGTACAATACAAATCCAAATGACCTTACTTCTCGAGCTGAAATCGATCATTACATGAAAGGTTTCAATGATACGCTTATGCTTCTTGATTATCTTGAAGGAGAAGCTGTCATTGATAAAGGCAGTAAAGAACTAAACAACGCTTGGTTCAAGAAAGTAGATAAGCAACTTCGTGGAGCTAATACGAAGAATCAATACGACAACGTTAGAGATTTAAATGCAGAAGAAAAAGAATATAATTTAACATCTGTTAACGACTTAGTAGAGAAAAACTTCATGACTAAGCACGGTCCTGGTAATGGTCAGTATGACCCAACTGGATTCGGTTCTGCTTATGTAACTGTGCCTATCACTGCAGGTATCTATGGTGGTAATACGAGTGAAGGTGCTCCAGGAGCAATGTCATTCAAACATAACACCTTCCGTATGTGGGGTTACTTTGGATATGAAAAAGGATTCCTAAATTATGCTTCTAACATGCTGAAAAATGAGTCTAAACAGGCTGGTCATGCTACTCTAGGTGATGACTTTATCATTAAGAAAGTTTCTGATGGTAAATTTAATACTCTAGAAGATTGGAAGAAAGAATACTTCAAAGAAGTTGTTGATAAAGCGAAAGCAGGATTTAACCCTGTTACAATCGACGGTACTACATACAGTAGTTACGATGACTTGAAGAATGCATTTGCTGCAGCTGTTGATAAAGATAAAGCTACTCTTAAAAATGGCTCAGTTAAATTTGATAATACTGTAGCACTTAAAGAAAAAATCTTCAAGAAACTTCTTCAACAAACAAATAGCTTTAAAACTTCAATCTTTAAATAATTGAAATCTCTCATCTGCTTTGCGGATGAGGGTTTTCTTATTTTGTGCTATACTTAAGGTATGCATAGAAAAACAGTGATTGATTTTAGGGCTTTGGGGGAGAGATGCACCTTTACCCAGCCGATTAAAGAGTTAAAAACGAGAAATGTAGCAGAAGTGGCAGACTTGCTGGCACAAGTGGAAAGCTACCAAGAGCAAGGCTACTATGTGGTGGGCTATGTCAGCTACGAGGCTGCACCTGCTTTTGAGGAGAAATTAGCAGTTCATAAAGCTCCTTTACTGGGAGAGTACCTGCTATATTTTACAGTTCATGACAGCGTAGAAACTTCTCCTATTCCTCTGACTTATGATGAGGTTGATTTGCCTTCAAACTGGCAGGAAGTAACGTCTGCAGAGGATTATGAAAAGGCTATTGCACAGATACATCATTATTTGCGGCAAGGAGACACCTATCAGGTCAACTACACCGTCCAACTCAAGCAGGAGTTGTCTGCCAATCCTTTTGCCATCTACAATCGTATGGTGGTAGAGCAGGAGGCAGGCTACAATGCCTATGTTGAACATGACGAGATGGCAGTGATTTCCATGAGCCCAGAGCTCTTTTTTGAGCAAAATGGCCACGAGTTGACAACGCGACCAATGAAGGGAACGACTCAGCGTGGCATGACCGCCCAAGAAGACTTGGAGCAGGCCAGTTGGTTGGAACAGGATCCCAAAAATCGCTCTGAAAATATGATGATTGTGGACCTCTTGCGCAATGATATGAACCGTATTTCAGAAGTGGGAAGTGAGCATGTGGAGCGTTTGTGTCAAGTGGAGCAGTATTCGACTGTCTGGCAGATGACTTCGACCATCAAGAGTCGGTTGCGAGAGGATGTTGACCTTGTAGAAATATTCCGTTCTCTCTTTCCTTGCGGTTCCATAACAGGAGCTCCGAAAATTGCGACTATGGAAATTATAAAGGACTTGGAGCCACAACCGCGTGGAGTCTACTGTGGAACGATTGGTCTCCTGATTCCAAATGGGTGCCGAATTTTCAATGTTGCCATTCGGACCATTCAACTGCATCAAGGGAAAGCCATCTATGGAGTTGGCGGAGGCATTACATGGGATAGCACTTGGGAGTCTGAATACCGCGAGGTTCATCAAAAGGCAGCAGTTCTCTATCGTAAACAAGCTCGCTTCCAATTAATTACAACTGGAAAAATCAGCCAGAAGAACTTGTTGTTTGAAGATCAGCATTTGGAAAGATTGAGAACAGCTAGTCGGTATTTTGCTTTTTCTTTTGATTTAGAAGACTTGAAACAAAAGATAGAAGAAGAGTGTCAGGCTTGTGATGATAATCAAGATTACCGTTTGCGTATTTCTCTCAGCAAGTCTGGAGAGATAGAAGTCGATCGCCAAGTATTAACACCCCTCAGTCCAAGTTTTTGTCAGGCCCAACTCTGTCTTCAGGAAGCCAATTTGCAACAAGCTTTTACCTACTTTAAAACGACTCACCGACCGCATTTGAGTCTAGGGGAGCAAGAGAAGATTTACTACAATAAGTCAGGAGAACTTCTTGAAACCTCTATCGGAAATTTAGTTTTGAAAATCGCTGGGAAACTTTACACGTCACCTATCCGACTGGGAATATTGCCAGGAATTTATCGTCAGCATTTGCTGGAAACAGGACAGATAGAAGAGCAAGTCTTGACCTTGGCAGATTTAGTCCAAGCAGAAGCTATTTACGGCTGTAATGCAGTCAGGGGCTTGTATGCGTTAAGCCTTGAGGAGAACTAGATGAAACTGATATTTTTACACGGGTTAGGGCAGTCAGCAGAGAGTTGGAAAGAAGTTCGGAATCTACTGACAGATTATCCTTCTGAGGCTATTGAGTTATTTCCTTCTGGAGTTAGCAACTATCAACAAGCTAAAGAGCGAGTTTATCAGCATCTAGCTCAAGAGACAGAACCTTTTATTTTGGTTGGATTATCCTTAGGTGCTGCTCTGGCACTAGAACTTTCCAGTTACGATTTACCAAATTTCCGAGCTTTGGTTCTATCAGGATGCCCGCTTAAATTGTCCGGTAATATCCTTTTTTACATTCAGTTGCTGATATTTAAACTACTCCCCAAAAGAGTATTTGAAAAACAGGGAGCAGATAAGGCTTTTATAATAGGTATTTCCAAAGAATTGAAGACACTTGATTTAACGGATATATCAAGGATTTGCCCCTATCCAAGCTTACTAATTTGTGGTAGCAAAGATAAACCAAATCTAAGTTCTATGAGAAGTCTTCATAAACTAATATCAGAATCTCAATTTCAGATTATGCCAGATGGACCGCATGTCTTGAATAAGGCTAAACCAAAGGAGTTTGTAGAAAAGACCAGAAGTTTCCTTGAATTGCTGAAATAAGTTTGATAAAATAATATTGAAATCGATAACATTGTTATAGGAGAAAGAAATGAATAAACGTCTATTTTTAAAAATGAGTCTGGCTACCTTGCCAGTTTTAACCTTGTTTTCACAACCTGTGTTAGCAGAAGAAAACATCCATTTTTCTAGCTGTAAGGAAGCTTGGGCTAATGGCTATTCGGATCTTCATGAGGGGGATCCTGGTTATTCTGCCAAGTTAGACCGCGATCATGATGGTGTGGCTTGCGAATTGAAAAATGCTCCTAAGGGTGCCTTTAAAGCAAAACAAGCAACTGCGGCTCAAACCAACACAAATTCATCTACAACAAGTGGTTGGGTTAAGCAGGACGGTGCTTGGTACTACTTTGATGGAAATGGAAATCCAGTGAAAAATGCTTGGCAGGGAAGCTATTACCTGAAAGCTGATGGTCAAATGGCACAGAGTGAATGGATTTATGACTCTTCTTATCAAGCTTGGTATTATTTGAAATCAGATGGTTCTTATGCAAAGAATGCATGGCAAGGAAACTACTATTTGAAATCAGATGGTAAAATGGCTAAAAATGAGCGAGTTGATGGCGGACGTTATTATGTAGATGCTTCAGGTCTCTGGAAACCATAAGTAAGGATAAAATTTAGAAAGTTAATGCAAACCTTTGCATAAACGATTAGTTTTTGTTATACTAATACTGTAAGCATTTTCAATTACTAAACAATGAAAAAGGAGAATATGATGAGTCAAAAGATTATTGGGATTGACCTTGGTGGAACTTCTATCAAATTTGCAATCTTAACAACAGCAGGAGAAATCCAAGAAAAATGGTCTATCAAGACTAATATTTTGGATGAGGGAAGTCATATCGTTGATGATATGATTGAGTCTATTCAACATCGTTTGGACTTGCTTGGATTGGCAGCAGCAGACTTCCAAGGTATTGGAATGGGATCACCTGGTGTGGTTGACCGTGAAAAAGGAACTGTTATCGGTGCCTACAACCTCAACTGGAAAACCCTTCAACCAATCAAAGAAAAGATTGAAAAAGCCTTGGGCATTCCATTTTTCATCGATAATGATGCCAACGTAGCAGCTCTTGGTGAACGTTGGATGGGGGCTGGTGATAACCAACCAGACGTTGTCTTTATGACACTTGGTACTGGTGTTGGTGGCGGTATCGTCGCAGAAGGCAAATTGCTTCACGGTGTTGCTGGTGCAGCAGGTGAGCTTGGCCACATCACTGTTGACTTTGACCAACCAATCGCATGTACTTGCGGTAAGAAAGGTTGCCTTGAGACAGTTGCTTCAGCAACAGGGATTGTCAACTTGACTCGTCGTTATGCCGACGAATACGAAGGTGATGCAGCCTTGAAACGCTTGATTGATAATGGAGAAGAAGTAACTGCTAAGACAGTCTTTGACCTTGCAAAAGAAGGAGACGACCTTGCTTTGATCGTTTACCGTAATTTCTCACGTTACTTGGGAATCGCTTGTGCTAACATTGGCTCAATCCTAAACCCCTCAACAATCGTTATCGGTGGCGGTGTGTCAGCTGCAGGAGAATTCCTTCTACAAGGTGTTCAAAAAGTCTACGATGAAAATACCTTCCCACAAGTACGCACATCTACTAAATTGGCTCTTGCAACTCTAGGAAATGACGCTGGAGTTATCGGAGCAGCATCACTTGTATTGCAGTAAAATAAAAAAGGAGAAAATTGCTTTCCAGAAGCGAGTGATTTTCCTCCTTTCTTTTTTTATGCTATACTAGTTAGGAAACAAATGAGGTGAGAGTAAATGACAAAAGCAGATACGATTTTTAAAGAGAATATTGAACGAATCCTCAAAGATGGTGTCTTTTCTGAACAAGCACGCCCCAAGTACAAGGATGGGACAGTTGCCAACTCCAAGTATGTAACGGGTGCATTTGCCGAGTATGACTTGGCAAAGGGGGAATTCCCCATTACAACCTTGCGTCCTATTGCCATCAAATCCGCCATCAAGGAAGTGCTCTGGATTTACCAAGATCAGTCTAATAGCTTAGAAGTGCTGAATAGCAAGTACAATGTTCACTACTGGAATGACTGGGAAGTGGGAGATACAGGAACTATTGGTGAGCGTTATGGAGCGGTCGTTAAGAAACACGACATTATCAATAAACTTCTTAAACAGTTGGAAGCCAATCCTTGGAACCGCCGCAATATCATTTCGCTCTGGGATTACCAAGCTTTTGAGGAGACAGAGGGCCTCCTCCCATGTGCCTTTCAGACCATGTTTGATGTCCGCCGTGTTGATGGAGAAATCTATCTGGATGCGACCTTGACCCAGCGTTCTAACGATATGCTGGTGGCCCACCACATCAATGCTATGCAGTACGTGGCTCTTCAAATGATGATTGCTAAGCATTTTGGATGGAAGGTTGGGAAGTTCTTTTACTTCATCAACAACCTCCATATCTATGACAATCAATTTGAACAAGCTCAAGAATTGCTCCGTCGTGAGCCATCAAACTGCCAACCACGCTTGGTTTTAAATGTTCCTGATGGGACTAGTTTCTTTGATATCAAAGCAGAAGATTTTGAGTTGGTGGATTATGACCCTGTCAAGCCACAGTTGAAGTTTGACCTAGCTATTTAAAAGAATAGAAAAAAGAAGTTGAGACAATAAATCCCAACTTCTTTTGTTTCTTAACGTGATACGCGGCGACGAGCTGCTTTTTTACGGTTTTCTTCGATGAAAGCTGCTTTTTGCTCTTCTGGTTCGATCACTTTCTTTTTAAATGCGTATACTGCACCTGCGACGGCAGCGACAGTTCCTGCGACACCTGTTACAAGACCTTTAGCAAATCCTTTAGCCATGAGTCTTCCTCCTTTATATTCTCAATCAGCCAGCCCCCTTAAGAGGTCACATTTTTCTGACTGACCTTTTTGTGTTATAATAATAGTAACGAAAAAATGGGAATTTTTCAAGGAAAAAAGATGAAAACAAAAATAATTGTGATTGTTGGACCGACTGCTGTTGGAAAAACAGCCCTTGCCATTGAAGTGGCCAAGCGTTTTAATGGCGAAGTGGTTAGTGGAGATAGCCAACAAGTCTATCGAGGACTTGATATTGGGACGGCTAAGGCTAGTCCAGAAGAGCAGGCAGCTGTTCCTCATCATTTAATCGATGTTAGAGAGGTAACCGAGTCTTACTCGGCTTTTGATTTTGTTTCAGAGGCTAAGATGGCTATTGAGGATATTCACAGCCGTGGCAAGCTTGCCATTATCGCTGGTGGGACTGGACTTTATATTCAGAGCTTGCTTGAAGGCTACCATCTAGGTGGGGAGACTCCTCATGAGGAGATTTTAGCTTATCGAGCTAGTTTGGATCCTTATACAGATGAGGAATTAGCCCATCTTGTGGAGCAAGCAGGCCTTGAGATTCCTCAGTTTAATCGTCGTCGTGCGATGCGTGCCTTGGAGATTGCCCATTTTGGTCAGGATTTGGAAAATCAAGAGACCTTGTATGAACCTTTGATCATCTGCTTGGATGACGAACGCAGTCAGCTTTATGAACGTATCAACCATCGAGTGGATCTGATGTTTGAGGCTGGACTTTTGGATGAGGCCAAGTGGCTTTTTGACCATTACCTTGATGTGCAGGCTGTCAAAGGAATTGGCTATAAGGAACTCTTTCCATATTTCCGTGGAGAGCAGACCTTGGAGGAAGCTAGTGAGAATCTCAAACAGGCGACCCGTCGTTTTGCCAAGCGTCAGCTTACCTGGTTCCGTAATCGCATGCAGGTCACCTTTTATCAGATTGGAGAATCTGGTGTGCAGGAGCGTATTTTTAGCCAGATTGAGGAGTTTTTAGATGATTGAAACGGAGAAAAAAGAGGAGCGAGTTCTGCTGATTGGTGTGGAATTGCAAGGCATGGACAATTTTGATCTCTCTATGGAAGAATTGGCCAGTCTGGCTAAGACAGCTGGGGCAGTCGTTGTAGATAGTTACAGACAAAAACGTGAAAAATATGATTCCAAGACCTTCGTCGGCTCTGGTAAGTTAGAAGAAATTGCGCTCATGGTGGATGCAGAAGAAATTACCACTGTCATCGTCAACAATCGTTTAACTCCACGGCAAAATGTCAATCTAGAGGAAGTTCTGGGTGTTAAGGTCATTGACCGTATGCAGTTGATTCTGGATATCTTTGCCATGCGGGCTCGAAGTCATGAAGGGAAGCTCCAAGTCCACCTAGCCCAGCTCAAATATCTCTTGCCTCGCTTGGTTGGTCAGGGAATTATGCTCAGCCGTCAGGCAGGGGGAATTGGTTCCCGTGGACCTGGTGAAAGCCAGCTGGAGCTGAACCGTCGTAGTGTTCGCAATCAAATCACGGATATCGAGCGCCAGCTCAAGGTGGTTGAAAAAAATCGGGCGACAGTCAGAGAAAAACGTTTGGAGTCAAGCACCTTTAAGATTGGTTTGATTGGTTATACCAATGCTGGGAAGTCAACTATCATGAACACCTTGACCAGTAAGACCCAGTATGAAGCGGACGAGCTCTTTGCGACTCTAGATGCGACGACTAAGAGTATCCATCTGGTGGGAAATCTCCAAGTAACTTTGACAGATACCGTGGGCTTTATCCAAGATTTACCGACAGAGTTGGTGTCCAGTTTCAAGTCAACCTTGGAAGAAAGCAAGCATGTGGATCTTCTGGTTCATGTGATCGATGCCAGCAATCCTTACCACGAGGAGCATGAAAAAACAGTCCTGTCTATCATGAAAGACCTGGATATGGACGACATTCCTCGCTTGACCCTCTATAATAAAGCGGATTTGGTGGAGGATTTCACGCCTACCCAAACGCCTTATGCCCTCATTTCTGCCAAGTCTGAGGATAGTCGTGAGAATTTGCAGGCTTTGTTTTTAGAGAAAATCAAGGATATTTTTGAATCCTTTACCCTGCGCGTGCCTTTTTCTAAGTCCTACAAGATTCATGATTTAGAAAGTGTAGCGATTCTGGAAGAACGTGATTATCAGGAGGATGGCGAAGTGATTACAGGCTACATTTCCGAGAAAAACAAATGGAGGTTAGAAGAATTTTATGACTGATATTAAAACGTTGGCTCTAAAATATGGGGGCTATACAAGTCTGGACAAGGTTTATCTGGATCAACTTCTAGCTGGTAAAACAGAGCAAGAGCAGTTGGCACTGATCACTCCTCCGCCTAGTGTGGTCAATGCCTATTTTGCAGAACTCTACCAGAAAAAGAGTCCTGAGGCCGCGACGGATTATTTTGTGGAACTCAGTCAGGAACTGAATCTCTACAATGCTGAGCCAAGTTTCACCCTAGAAAATAAGCCTTTTATTCGTCTTAATCTGTCTGGTAAATCCTTTGGTTTTTGTTATGAGTGTGAGGGTCTTGGTCGGATTTTCTCTGAAAATGAAGAGAAAATTTCAGAAGACTTGCTCTTTGAAATTGCGCAAATTTTCCCACATCAACTAGTCTTTGAAGAGTCTGGTAAGATTTACATGAAGGCTATTAGAGATGAGGAAGTTGTTAGCGTAGAGAGTCTCACAGCTTTGACTGATTTGGAAAGTTTGGCTGACGGTCGTAAGCGTCTTAAAGGTTACAGCCAAGAGGAGTTATTACAAGAAGCTACTGCTTTTTCTGGCAAGCGCTATTTCCGATCGGAAAACCGCACAGCCATGTTATATATTGATTAATTAGAAAGTATCGAATGGATATTCAATTTTTAGGAACGGGGGCTGGCCAGCCCTCTAAAGCCCGCAATGTCTCTAGTCTCGCCCTGAAACTCTTGGACGAGATTAACGAAGTCTGGCTCTTTGACTGTGGAGAAGGTACGCAAAATCGCATTCTTGAAACGACAATTCGACCACGTAAGGTCAGCAAAATCTTTATTACCCACCTACATGGAGACCACATCTTTGGCTTGCCAGGTTTCCTTTCTAGTCGTGCCTTTCAGGCCAATGAAGAGCAGACAGATTTGGAAATCTATGGACCGCAAGGGATCAAGTCATTTGTCTTAACTAGTCTTCGTGTGTCAGGTTCGCGCCTGCCTTACCGTATTCATTTTCATGAGTTTGACCAAGATTCTCTAGGGAAAATCCTCGAGACCGATAAATTCACTGTGTATGCAGAGGAGTTGGACCACACTATTTTCTGTGTTGGTTACCGTGTCATGCAAAAGGAATTGGAAGGAACGCTGGATGCTGAAAAACTCAAGGCGGCTGGTGTCCCATTTGGCCCACTTTTTGGGAAAATCAAAAACGGTCAGGACGTTGTTCTCGAAGACGGTACTGAAATCAAGGCAGCTGACTATATCTCAGCTCCACGTCCAGGTAAAATTATCACTATTTTAGGAGACACTCGAAAAACGGATGCCAGTGTGCGTCTGGCTGTTAATGCCGATGTCCTAGTTCATGAGTCCACTTATGGCAAGGGTGATGAAAAAATTGCTCGTAACCATGGCCACTCTACTAACATGCAAGCTGCACAAGTAGCGGTAGAAGCAGGTGCCAAACGACTATTGCTCAACCATATCAGTGCCCGTTTCCTCTCAAAAGATATCAGCAAGCTCAAAAAAGATGCTGCTAGTGTTTTTGAAAATGTCCATGTGGTCAAAGATTTGGAAGAAGTGGAAATCTAAAAGATTGAGAAAGGATAAGTATGCTTACTATTCTCATTACCGGAGCTAGCGGTGGCCTAGCACAAGAGATGGTCAAACTCCTGCAAAATGACCAACTCATCTTGCTTGGTAGAAATAAGAAAAAATTAGTCCAACTCTACGGAAATCATCCACAAGCAGAATTGATTGAAATCGATATTACCGATGATTCAGCCTTAGAAACTCTGCTAGCAGACCTCTATCTCCGCTATGGCAAGATTGATGTTTTGATAAACAACGCTGGTTACGGGATCTTTGAGGAATTTGACCAGATTTCTGACCAAGATATTCACCAGATGTTTGAGGTCAATACCTTTGCCCTGATGAATCTATCTCGACGACTTGCGGCCCGTATGAAAGAGAGTCGAAAAGGCCATATCATCAATATCGTTAGCATGGCAGGTTTAATCGCTACTGGCAAGTCCAGTCTCTACTCAGCGACCAAGTTTGCGGCCATTGGTTTTTCAAATGCTCTGCGTCTCGAACTCATGCCCTATGGAGTCTATGTGACAACAGTCAATCCAGGACCAATCCGAACAGGATTTTTTGACCAAGCGGACCCAGATGGGACTTATCTTAAGTCGGTTGACCGTTTCTTGCTAGAACCAGATACAGTGGCTAAAAAGATTGTCAAGATTATAGGAAAAAACAAACGAGAACTCAACCTCCCGATTTTGTTGAACCTAGCCCATAAGTTTTATACTCTCTTTCCCAAGCTAGCAGATAAGTTGGCAGGGGAAACTTTTAATTATAAATAAAAAGAACCAATGTGCAGGTTGTTGCTAGCCTACATATTGGTTCTTATCATTTCTCAACTATCAAACTGGACTTCTTCTAGGAGATAGTCGATAAAGCGTTCGCCCATCTTAGACAGGCTGGTTTTTTCATGCTGGATATAGACCAGTTCAATTGGGTCATCAATATCCAGTGGGATGGAAACGATATTGTCTCCGTTGAGGTTGCTGTTCAAAATACCTGTTGCAATGGTATAACCATCCAAACCAATCAAGAGATTAAAGAGGGTAGCACGGTCGCTGACTACGATAGATTTTTTGTGGTATTCCTGCGAGAGAATCTCTTCAGAGAAGTAGAAGGAGTTATGAGTTCCTTGGTCATAGCTGAGGTAAGGGAAGTTCTCCAAGTCTTCTAGTTTGACCTTGTCTTTCTTTGCTAGAGGATTGGTCTTGCTGACAAAGATATGCGGTTGGGCGGTAAAGAGATGGTGAGCCAGCAGGTGGTTGTCATCCAGCATTTTGGTTAACACATCACGGTTGTAGCTGTTCAAAAATAGGACACCGACCTCACTACGGAAGTTCTTTACGTCATCGATAATCTCCCAAGTACGAGTTTCACGAAGGAAGAGCTCGTATTTTTCCATATCGCTTTTCTTGAGTAGCGATACAAAGGCATTGACCACAAAGGCATAGTGTTGAGATGAAACGCTAAAGAGTTCACGGTGGGCGACAGGATTTTTATAGCGTTCCTCCAGAAGCTGGGTTTGCTCGACAACCTGACGGGCATAAGAGAGGAACTCCATCCCATCACGGGTCAAGGTGATACCCTTAGGATTACGAATAAAGATTTCAATGCCCATTTCATTTTCCAAATCTCTTACTGCATTGGAAAGACTCGGTTGAGTGATAAAGAGTTGCTTGGCTGCCTCATTCATGGAGCCAGTTTCGACGATTTTGATAATATAATGTAATTGTTGAATTCTCATGTTTTTATTGTACCACACTTGCTTCAGAATCGCCAAGGAAGATAGGAAAATCAGGGGGAGTGTGTGGGTCTCTGTAAAGTAGTTAAGAAGAAATTTCTAAACCATTTAGTAAATAAGATTAAAAATTTTACTCGAAAATAAGAAATTTGCACGATTTACTCATTACTTATCCAATACTAGAGTTTATACTAGTTACTGTAAAGATGATCATCTAAAAGAAGGAAGTAACCTTATGGCTAAAAATACAAGTCGTCCAGAGATTGATTCTCTAAGTTTCGAGGTTGAAAACCAAGAACTTTTCGGGAATTGCAAGCTAGTGGTACACAGCTTTTAAAATGACACTAGCAGGCCGCTGTGGATTGTGTTTCACCTGTTTCTATGAGTGTACGACAAATAATGTTCGCTGTTAGATAAAACAAAAGGAAAATTCTAGTGTTTTATTACAAAACATTGACAACATTTTGATTTGGTGTTATATTTACGGGGAGAAATACAAATAAAACAAGACAACTTTGAGATTGATTCTTTGGATTATGGAAATTAATAGCCAAGAATTAGATGGTAAATCCGCTACTGTGTGGCGTACGGCTGTTAGATTAACAGCACAGGGGCGCTGTGGTTGGTGATTTACATATTCTTATGAATGTATTTCGCCAAACGTGCGCTGTGGATAAAACTCTCTATTTTTTGACAGGAGGATAAAATGGAAGGAATTATTGGAACACTAGAATTCTATGCACCTGTACTGGCCTTAGGAGTTGTTGTCATAGGGATTGTTTACTTTATGAAAAAAAGAAACGATCGCAAATAATCAACATCGACCGATACCTGAAAAAGGCATCGGTTTTTTTATTACTTGAATATATTGCACAAAATACTCATGCCAAACATTGAAAGGAACCGTATAATGAGAGAGTAATAAAGAAACGGAGGAATGAAATGATGAAACAGCTTATTGTGACAGGATTAACGAAAACATTTGGTCAAGGGGATAATATCGTTCATGCTTTATCAGATGTGAACTTGTCCGTTGAAAAAGGTGAATTTCTGGCAATTATGGGGGCCAGTGGTAGTGGAAAAACAACACTCCTCAATTGTATTTCAACGATTGATAAACCAACATCAGGTGAGATTCGATTTGAAGATTTTGACATCATCCATGCCAAGGAAAATGAACTAGCTGACTATCGTGCTAAAAACATTTCCTATATTTTCCAAGCCTACAACTTGGTGGAAACCTTGACGGTCTATGAAAATATCGTTCTACCTCTTCAAATTCAGGGGGAAAATATCAAAAAACATCAGGATAAGATTGAGGAAATTTTGGATAAGTTGGCCATCCAAAACTTAAAAGATAAGTTTCCTAATCAGTTATCAGGTGGTCAGCGACAACGTGTGGCAACTGCTAGAGCCTTGATTGATGATTCTAAACTGATTATCGCAGATGAGCCGACAGGAGCCTTGGACTCTGCCAATTCTGAAAAACTGATGGCGCTTTTGCAGGAAATCAATAAAAGTTTTGGGATTACCATTTTACTGGTTACGCATGCCCCTGCTGCAGCCAAGTACTCTTCACGGATGGTGCTACTTAGCGATGGAAAGATTATGGATGATTTGGAACGTAACAGCTTATCTAATGAACAGTATTTGCAAGAGATTTACAGCCGTACCAGATAGGAGGGGGAGAGTATGTATCCAAAATTGATTTTACGAAATGTATTTCGAAATTTACAGACCTATACCATCTATTTTTTCAGTCTGACCTTGATTTATAGCTTGCTCTACGCTTTTAATGCTTTACCAAGCCATCCAGTGATGCAAAGTTTATCAGGAGCAAAGGAAATGTTGACGACGGTGATGAGTCAGTACATGGGCTTGCTTTCCTATCTGATTCTATCGGCGATTGCCTTTCTCGTCGTTTATTCCACAAACTTTGTCCTGGGACGGCGTAAGAAAGAGCTAGGACTTTATGCAACGCTGGGAATGAAGAAGAAGCAGATTATCGGTACCCTGTTCTTTGAAACCATGCTGGTCAATATCTTTTCCTTGATTCTAGGTTTCTTGCTTGGATTGATTTTACTGGTCATTCTAGCTAAGATTGCATCTGAGTTTTTCATGGCCAATTACTTTGGTAGTCTGCTTTTCTTTGATAGCAAGTCTGTCATCTTACTAGTTTATTCCTATTTGGTCACCAGTTTTATTGTTGGTGTCATGGACATTCTTACCTTTAGAAAGCAAAATATCATTGCACTCATTCAAGAAAATGGGGTCAAGAAATCTGTCTTGGCAAAAGGCAAGCCAGTTCTTCAAGCATTTCTCTTTATTCTTTCGACAGCTGTTATTGGTTTTGGTGCTCTCTATTTTTCAGACTATCACCATCTATCATTCTTGAAAAGCTGGGGTATCTTGCTGGTATCTGTCTTCGTGATTTTTGTGATTTTATTTTACAATACCTTGAGCCATTTTATCTTGGTCTCCCTTAGAAAACTGCCTCAAACCTACTATAACAAACTAAACACTTTTAAAATCCGTCAATTTTCAAAACAAGCTGATAGTAATTCGGTCACGTTGGCTGTCTTATCCTTGACCTTGACACTGGCTCTCAGCTTACTAGTTTTTAGTGGTAGTGCCTATACGACTATGAACCGAGAGCTGAACAAATACTCACCTTATGATGTAACTGTCAATCTCTACCGTGGTAAAGAGTTTCAATTTTCTCAGGAATCTGTCAAAGACAGATTGAAAGCCGATGGCTTTGACTTTAACCTCATCAAAGAGGAGTACAGCTGTCCTATCTATTCTAGTGATTTAACTTATAAAGATTTGATTGATACTAGTAATCTCTGGGAGCATGATAAGAAACTTCCTGAATCAAAAGTACCGATTTTAGGAATTTCTGCCTACAATCATCTCCGCAAACTGCAAGGGAAAAAAGCGGTTCACTTGGCAGAAGACCAATTTCTAGTCAATGCCAATTATAAAGGAACTGCTAAGCAGATCCAGGACTTTCTATCAACGACCAAAACCTTCATGATTAACGGTCATTCTCTCAACCTTGCCTCTTCAAAGCCACTTGAAACAGTTTACTTTTTATCTTCAGTAACTACAAATGACTCAGGAACCTTGATTGTACCAGATAAGGTAGTAGTTGGATTGACGGAAGACCACACGACCTATGTTGCCAATTTCAAGGAAAATATAGACAAACGGGAAGTAGAAACATTCTTGAGTCAGTGGATTGAAAAATACTACTTCACTCGTGATGGAGCAGAGTTGAATTCGTTCACCTATCAAACGAAAGGAAGTATTTTTGAGGTTTACCTTGGATTTATGGGCGTCATTGTCTTTGTCATGATTTTTGTCAGTGTTATTTTTATCATTATTTCCCTCAGTATCTTGTCCCTTCAAACTTCTACAAGTGCTTTGGATAGTGTCAATGATTATCAAATCTTATACCTTCTTGGGAATAAGAGGAAGCAAAATCGCTCTATTCTTTTGCAACAGATTCTAAGTTATTTCTTGGTTCCGCTGCTTATCGCAGGTCCGCTAGCACTTGCCTTGAGTACAGCTCTTTTGGGCTATTTTGAGAATTTCGCTAATACCAGCATTTCTATTGATATCACCTATCTGGGAGTAGCGGTTTTACTCTTTGTCCTTTACCTGCTAGTGACTTACAGAGTAAGTTGGCAAATTATTGAAAATTAAGTCAAATACCAGAGTTGCCTATCCGACAATTCTGGTATTGTGTTATAATAATATTAAAGTAGTTCAGGAAGTAGATACATATGAAACAGTTTGTCAAATCGCTCTCGAAAAACTCACTTTTATTGTGGTGGTTGACGATTTTTAATCATCTAGCTTTAATGATTTATATTTATTATAGGATTCCTCTGGACTTTTCGACAGATTTTTCTTTGCAGATGGTTTTATTGCTGATTATTGCTTTAATTGTATTTAGCTATATTTGTAATATTGTGACCTTTCGCTATAGTGAGTTGAAACTTTGGTTGCTCCTGATGATGTTTCTCATTAGCTGGCAATCCATATTTAATCAAGGGGTTGCGAGCACCCTGTTGCACTTTTTTGATATTCTTCATCCGCTCAACTCTTTTTTATTGGTGTATAGTTCTCTGTCTATTATCTTTCTGGGAGAAAAAATAGGAGAAGAACTGTTGAGTGTGTCCTTTGTGTTGACACTAATCACCATTAGTTCGTATCTGTTAAGTCCTTCAATTTTTCTCTTTCTGTCCTTGTTTGCGTCTTTCTTTTTAAACCTTGTTCCCTTGATTTTACTGATTTTATATCATAAAGAGTTGAAAAGTAAACTCAAGTATCAGAGACGAAATTTGTGGATATTAGCTTTGATATTGCCTCTTTCTTATTTCTTTTTTTATATCAATACGAGGGGCTCAGGAGTGATGAACCTAGTCTGGTATCTAGAAATTCTTGGAATCTTAGCTTTTTTACACTTCAAAACGATTGTCAGCTCTCTTCAAAAAAAGGTATCAGAGTTAAAATTGTCCTATATAAAAGCTTTTTCACGCTTGTTTTTACTGGTTCTGTTTTTGTTAGTAGGCATTTTTATTATCTTTCATTTAGACTTAAACACGAGCTTTTTGGTCTTGAATATCATGTTACTATTGTTCGGGATTTGTTCGGAAGAATTGATTCGCCTTTTTTGTTCTGCTGAAATGCTAGATGCTAGGCATTATGTAAAAGTTCTCTTTTTAAAGCGTAATCGTATGGTGAAAAGTCTGCTGGCAAATGAAGACACAGAACAACAGTTCTCCGAATTTCTTCACAATGAAATCCTGCAAAATGTGATGGCGATAAAAAATTTCAATAAATATAGTAGCAATCAAGCTTTTGGTGAACAGATCAATCTGGTGACAGAGGAGTTGGTTCAGCGGATTCGCGAGCGGATGGATTATTATCAGCCAATGGTAGAAACAGACGAGCAGTTAGACATCCAGTATCAAGGGCTGATTAATCGGATTGTCAAGCGCTATCACGCAGAAAATGAAGTCGTCACACAGTTTCCTGCTTACTTTAGGCTTTTATCTCCTTACGATAAAATTGCCTATCGTCTGGTTGAGGAGTTGGCGACCAATGCCGTTAAGCACGCTAGTGGTGGAACGATTTCTTTGAAGATTGATGTGCATGATGACACTATTTTTATCATTTCTGAAAATGACTGCCTTCAAACAGAAAAATCCTTAGGTTATGGCTTGAAAAATATGTCTAATAAAATTAGTGTTTTAGGTGGTCAAATGCAGATTTTTGAAAATAATAAGAGATTTCGTGTAGAAATTACTCTCCCGATTGATAAGGAGTTGTGTTATGAAAATTTTGTTAATTGATGATCATAAATTATTCAGCCAAAGTATCAAGATGATTTTAGAGTTATCGGAAAACATTAAAAAGGTCCAGTTAGTAGATAATTTTTCGACTATTTCGGAGATTGCTTTTAATGACTACGACATTATTTTGATTGATATCAACCTGACGAGTCTGTATCAAGATGATGGGCTGACCTTGGCACAAGAGATTATCGACAATGGTTGTTCTAGTAAGGTTGTGATTTTGACAGGGTACAGTAAAAAAATGTATGAACACCGAGCTAAAGTTATGGGGGCTTATGGCTTTCTGGACAAAAGTATGGACCCAGATGAGTTGGTGAAAAAACTGGAAAAGATTTATCTAGGTGGTAAGGTCTTTTCAGATGAAGTGATGGTAGAGGTGTTAACACCACGAGAAATCGAGATACTAGAACTGGTTAGAAATGGCTTGACCATTGATGATGTCTGTGACAAGGTCTATGTGAGTAAACGTACAGTTTCCAATCACTTGGCCAATATCTTTTCAAAATTGGGAGTGACTAACAGGCAGGAGGCGATTCACATCGCTGAGCAGTTGGGCTATTTTCCACCAGATTAAAAAGCTGCAGAAGATGCAGCATTTTTAATTTCTGTGATACTTCTTGTGTGATTCTCTTCTTGAAAAAAACACAAAATTTTGCTAGAATGAGTCTTATGAAAACATTCTATGATGTGCAGCAATTCCTCAAACGATTTGGTATTATTGTTTACATGGGAAAACGCTTATATGATATTGAACTGATGAAGTTGGAACTCTCTCGGATTTACGATGCAGGGTTGATGGACAAATTAGACTATCTAGAAGCAGAAGCGGTTCTTCGCAGAGAGCACAAGGTAGAATTGGATTATATTGAGAAAAATGGAGAAAAGAACTAATGGTTACTTGGATTTTGTGGGCACTTATACTAGCAATGTTGGCATGGATGGGCTTTAACTATCTTCGTATTCGCCGTGCGGCTAAAATCGTAGACAATGAGGAGTTTGAAGCCTTGATTCGTACAGGTCAATTGATTGATTTGCGTGATCCAGCAGAATTCCACAGAAAACATATCCTTGGGGCCCGCAATATTCCTTCAAGTCAGTTGAAGACTAGTCTTGCAGCCCTTCGTAAAGATAAACCTGTCCTTCTTTACGAAAACCAACGTGCGCAACGTGTGACAAATGCAGCCCTTTACTTGAAAAAACAAGGTTTTTCTGAGATTTATATCCTTTCTTATGGTTTGGATTCTTGGAAAGGGAAAGTGAAGACTAGCTAACCTTATTTCCAAATTAGTCGAATGATAGGATGAAGCTATTGTTTTATAGTATAATTAATTTGTATAAATTTAAGGAGTTCTTAGAACATGAAAGAAAAGAAGAAAAATCCACTTTTTGTTGGTATCTTGTCGATTATTCTTGCTTTGTTATTTCCGTTGGGAGGTATTGGTTTAGGTATTACCAGTTTATTGTATGCTAACTCACTTCAAAAAGAATCTGGACTAGACTATAAAACAGAAAAAATTATAGCTATTGTAGGGATTGTAGTTTCCGTAATTAATTGGGTTTTAGGATTGATTCTTTTTTATGAATTAAGTAGTGTAAAATAAAAAAGCTTTAATTTTAAAGCTTTTTTGTTTTATCGACTCATCTCTAAATAGTTTTTAATGATTTTCAATTCCTCTTGGTTCAAGGGACGGTATTGATCCTCTGCTAGTTCTGGGTCTAATGTAAACTCACCGAATTGAATTCGTTTTAGCGCAGTGACCTTAACGCCGACAGAGAGGAACATTTTCTTGACTTGATGAAATTTTCCTTCTGAAATGGTGATAGAGGCTTGACTGAAAGAATGACTTGCAGATAGAATCTTTAGCCTTGCAGGTTTACAGACGGTGCCATCTAAAAAGACAATTCCCTTTTGAAAGGCTTGGATATGGTCAGGTGTCAGGAGTCCATTGACCTCAACTTGATAAGTCTTATCGACATGATATTGGGGATGGAGGAGCTGAAAGCCCAAGGGACCGTTGTCAGTCAAGAGGAGGAGTCCCGTCGTATCTCGGTCCAGTCGGCCGACAGCATAGAGCTTGTCAGATTGGATGTCAGGTGACAGCAAGTCCATGACAGTTGGAAGTTCCTTGTCTTTGTTGGCTGTAACGACACCAGCAGGCTTATGAAGCATAAGATAGGTGTGCTCATAGCCTTGAATGATTCGGTCCTGAAAAAGGAGTTCCTGTAGTCCTGTATCGATATTCTGAGCTAGGGAGCGGGCTGGGCGACCATCGACTAGAATTTCCTCTTTGAGTAAGGCTTGTTTCATGGCTTTTCGGCTGATTTTTTCTTGAGCTAATAAATTATCTAAACGCATACTGTGCCTATCTTATCATAAGTTGTCTGCTTTGAAAAGGCTTGACGTGAAAAGAAAAGTAGAGTGAAAACATTTACACTTGCTTGAATTATGTTATTTACTTGAAATTATGGTATAATCGTTCAGTTAGAAAATAAATTTTGAATATTATAGAGGAAATCATGACAAAATTAAGAGAAGATATCCGTAACATTGCGATTATCGCCCACGTTGACCACGGTAAAACAACCCTCGTTGACGAATTATTGAAACAATCCGAAACGCTTGATGCACGTACTGAATTGGCTGAGCGTGCGATGGACTCAAATGATATCGAAAAAGAGCGTGGAATTACCATCCTTGCTAAAAATACAGCCGTTGCCTACAACGGAACTCGTATCAACATCATGGACACACCAGGACACGCGGACTTCGGTGGAGAAGTTGAGCGTATCATGAAAATGGTTGACGGTGTTGTTTTGGTCGTAGATGCCTACGAAGGAACAATGCCACAAACTCGTTTCGTATTGAAAAAAGCCTTGGAACAAGACCTTGTCCCAATCGTGGTTGTCAATAAAATCGATAAACCATCAGCTCGTCCAGCAGAAGTAGTGGACGAAGTCTTGGAACTTTTCATCGAGCTTGGTGCAGATGACGACCAGCTTGACTTCCCAGTGGTGTATGCTTCAGCAATCAACGGAACTTCTTCATTGTCAGATGACCCAGCTGACCAAGAAGCGACTATGGCACCAATCTTTGACACGATTATTGACCATATCCCAGCTCCAGTAGATAACTCAGATGAGCCTTTACAGTTCCAAGTATCACTTTTGGACTACAACGACTTTGTTGGACGTATCGGTATCGGTCGTGTCTTCCGTGGTACTGTTAAAGTTGGTGACCAAGTTACCCTTTCTAAACTTGACGGCACAACGAAGAACTTCCGTGTTACAAAACTCTTCGGTTTCTTTGGATTGGAACGTCGTGAAATCCAAGAAGCTAAAGCGGGTGACTTGATTGCCGTTTCTGGTATGGAAGATATCTTTGTCGGTGAAACCATCACTCCAACAGATGCAGTTGAAGCTCTTCCAATTCTACACATCGATGAGCCAACTCTTCAAATGACTTTCTTGGTCAACAACTCACCATTTGCTGGTAAAGAAGGTAAATGGGTGACTTCTCGTAAGGTGGAAGAACGTTTGCAGGCAGAATTGCAAACAGACGTTTCCCTTCGTGTTGACCCAACGGATTCACCAGATAAATGGACAGTTTCAGGACGTGGAGAATTGCACTTGTCAATCCTTATCGAAACAATGCGCCGTGAGGGATATGAACTTCAAGTATCTCGTCCAGAAGTTATCGTAAAAGAAATCGATGGTGTCAAATGTGAGCCATTTGAACGTGTACAAATCGACACTCCAGAAGAATACCAAGGGTCTGTTATCCAAAGCCTTTCTGAACGTAAGGGTGAAATGTTGGATATGATTTCAACTGGTAATGGTCAAACTCGTTTGGTCTTCCTTGTTCCAGCGCGTGGGTTGATCGGTTACTCAACTGAGTTCTTGTCAATGACTCGTGGTTACGGTATCATGAACCATACCTTCGACCAATACTTGCCATTGATTCCAGGTGAAATTGGTGGTCGTCACCGTGGTGCCCTTGTTTCTATCGATGCTGGTAAGGCTACAACTTACTCAATCATGTCTATCGAAGAACGTGGTACGATCTTTGTCAACCCAGGTACTGAAGTTTACGAAGGAATGATTATCGGTGAAAACTCTCGTGAAAATGACTTGACAGTTAACATCACTAAGGCAAAACAAATGACCAACGTCCGTTCAGCTACTAAGGACCAAACAGCTGTTATTAAGACGCCTCGTATCTTGACACTTGAAGAGTCTCTTGAATTCTTGAACGACGATGAGTACATGGAAGTAACGCCTGAGTCTATCCGTTTGCGTAAACAAATTCTTAATAAGGCAGAGCGTGAGAAAGCTAACAAGAAGAAAAAATCAGCTGAATAAGAGCTAGAAAGAGATAAAGATGGTTTATTTAATCATAGGACTCCTCTTATTACTACTCTATGTATTTGCGACACCAGAAAGCATTAAAGGGACAGTCAATATCGTCCTTGTCGTCTTTGCTTTCGTAGCACTTTTGATTTTGCTGATGTTGTCTGTTCTGCAAATCTTTCAGCTACCGACAGAATTCTTTATCGCAATCGCCATGTTCTTCCTAGCATACTTTAGCTTGCGAGATATTACCCTTATGTCGGTTAGTAAAAGAAAAAGAAGATAAAAAGAGAGTTTTGGCTCTCTTTTTGCTTGTTAGAATGCTGAATCTGAGCATTTTCGTTTAGAATTATTTCCATAAAAATGGTAAAATAGTAAGAGTAGAAATGGAGTTCGAGACATGAAAGTAATAGATCAATTTAAAAATAAGAAAGTCCTTGTTTTAGGTTTGGCCAAGTCTGGTGAATCTGCAGCTCGTTTGTTGGATAAGCTGGGTGCCATTGTGACAGTAAATGACGGGAAACCATTCGAGGACAATCCAGCTGCGCAAAGTTTGCTGGAAGAAGGGATCAAGGTCATCACAGGCGGTCATCCTTTGGAACTCTTGGATGAAGAGTTTGCCCTTATGGTGAAAAATCCAGGTATCCCATACAGTAATCCCATGATTGAAAAGGCTTTGTCCAAGGGAATTCCAGTCTTGACCGAGGTGGAATTGGCTTACTTGATTTCAGAAGCGCCAATTATCGGTATCACAGGTTCGAACGGTAAAACAACCACAACGACCATGATTGGGGAAGTTTTGACTGCTGCTGGTCAACATGGTCTTTTATCAGGAAATATCGGCTATCCAGCTAGTCAAGTGGCCCAAACTGCGTCAGATAAGGACACGCTTGTCATGGAACTTTCTTCCTTCCAACTCATGGGTGTGCAAGAATTCCATCCAGAGATTGCGGTTATTACCAACCTCATGCCAACTCATATCGATTATCATGGTTCTTTTGAGGAATATGTAGCAGCCAAGTGGAATATCCAGAACAAGATGACAGAGGCTGATTTCCTTGTCTTGAACTTTAACCAAGACTTGGCAAAAGAATTGGCTACTAAAACACAAGCTAAAGTTGTACCATTCTCAACACAGGAAAAAGTTGATGGAGCTTACTTGGAAGATGGTCAACTCTACTTCCGTGGGGAAGTAGTCATGGCAGCGAATGAAATCGGAGTTCCAGGTAGCCACAACGTGGAAAATGCTCTTGCGACGATTGCTGTAGCCAAGCTTCGTGGTGTGGATAACCAAACCATCAAAGAAACTCTTTCAGCCTTTGGAGGTGTCAAACACCGTCTCCAATTTGTGGATGAAATCAAGGGTGTCAAATTCTATAATGATAGCAAGTCAACCAATATCTTGGCTACTCAAAAAGCTTTGTCAGGATTTGACAACAGTAAGGTCATTTTGATTGCAGGTGGTTTGGACCGTGGCAATGAGTTTGACGAATTGGTACCAGACATTACTGGACTTAAGAAGATGGTCATCCTCGGTCAGTCTGCAGAACGTGTCAAACGGGCAGCAGATAAGGCTGGTGTGGCATATGTGGATGCGACTGGTATTGCAGATGCGACCCGCAAAGCCTATGAACTTGCGACTCCAGGAGATGTAGTCCTTCTCAGTCCTGCAAATGCCAGCTGGGATATGTATGCTAACTTTGAAGTACGTGGCGACCTCTTTATCGGCACAGTAGCGGAGTTAAAGGAATAATATGAAAAAAATTGTCTTTACAGGTGGGGGGACGGTTGGACACGTTACTCTCAACCTTTTGTTAATGCCCAAGTTTATCGAAGATGGCTGGGAAGTTCACTATATTGGGGACAAGCGTGGGATTGAACACCAAGAAATCCTCAAGTCGGGTCTTGATGTCACCTTCCATTCTATTGCGACTGGCAAATTGCGTCGTTATTTCTCTTGGCAAAATATGCTGGACGTCTTCAAAGTTGGCTGGGGAATTGTCCAGTCACTCTTTATCATGTTACGACTTCGTCCACAGGCTCTTTTTTCAAAGGGAGGCTTTGTCTCAGTACCGCCTGTTATCGCTGCGCGTGTGTCAGGAGTGCCTGTCTTTATTCACGAATCTGACCTATCTATGGGCTTGGCCAATAAAATCGCCTATAAATTTGCGACGAAGATGTATTCAACCTTTGAGCAAGCTTCAAGTTTGTCTAAGGTTGAGCATGTGGGAGCAGTGACCAAGGTTTCAGATCAAAAAACTATGGAACCAGATGAATTGGTGGATATTCAAACCCACTTTAATCCAAAATTGCCAACTGTATTGTTTGTCGGTGGTTCTGCAGGTGCTCGTGTCTTTAACCAATTGGTGACAGACCATAAGAAAGAACTGACAGAGCGCTACAATATTATCAATCTAACTGGAGATTCTAGCCTGAACGAGTTGAGCCAAAATCTTTTTCGTGTCGACTATGTGACCAATCTCTATCAACCCTTGATGGAATTGGCTGATATTGTTGTGACACGTGGTGGTGCCAATACGATTTTTGAGCTCTTGGCCATGGCAAAATTACATGTTATTGTGCCACTTGGGCGTGAAGCTAGTCGTGGTGACCAGATTGAAAATGCAGCCTACTTTGTAAAAAAAGGCTATGCAGAAGAGCTTCAAGAAAACGATTTGACCTTGGATAGTTTGGAAGAGAAGCTTTCTCACTTACTAAGTCACAAGGAAGACTATCAAGCTAAGATGAAGGCTTCTAAGGAATTGAAATCTCTAGCAGATTTTTATCAACTATTGAAAAAAGATTTATCATAAGGAAAGTAAATGTCAAAAGATAAGAAAAATGAGGGCAAAGAAATCCTCGAAGAATTTAAAGAGTTATCAGAATGGCAGAAACGAAACCAAGAATATCTAAAAAAGAAGGCTGAAGAAGAGGCGGCCCTAGCTGAGGAGAAGGAAAAGGAAAGACAAGCTCGAATGGCTTCAAAATCTGAAAAGTCAGATGCAACCGAGGACCAAGAGAGTGAATCTGATCCAAAAGACCCAGAATCAGCTAAGGAAGAGTCTGAAGAAAAAGTAGAAGAGTCAGAAGACGTCAAAAAAGAAGTACCCAAAGAAGAACCAAAATCCAAAGAGCCAAAGAAACAGAATAAACAGGATAAAAAAATAGAAAAAAAGCCTGTGAAGGAAAAACCGGTCAAACCGAAAATTCCAGGAGTTCATATCTGGCGGGCTATCTCGATTTTGTTTCTCAGTCTGATTTTATTGGTTGTCTCTGCTTATTTGCTTAGTCCTTATGCGACCATGAAGGATATTCGTGTTGAGGGAACAGTGCAAACTACAGCTGATGATATTCGACAGGCTTCAGGCATTCAGGATTCGGATTATACGATTAACCTTCTGCTAGATAAGGCAAAATATGAAGAGCAGATCAAGTCCAACTATTGGGTTGAATCAGCCCAGCTTGTCTATCAATTTCCAACCAAGTTTACTATCAAGGTCAAGGAATATGATATTGTAGCCTACTATGTTTCTGGAGAAAGTCATTATCCAATCCTTTCAAGCGGTCAGCTAGAGACCAGTTCTGTGAGCTTGGTCAGTCTGCCAGAAACTTATATATCAGTTCTCTTTAATGACAGCGAACAAATCAAGACCTTTACCTCAGAACTTGCTCAAATCAGCCCAGAACTCAAATCTGCTATCCAGAAGGTGGAACTAGCCCCAAGCAAGGTGACTTCAGATTTAATTCGATTGACTATGAATGATTCGGACGAGGTCTTGGTTCCTCTATCTGAAATGAGTAAGAAACTGCCTTACTATAGTAAGATTAAGCCACAATTATCAGAACCGAGTGTGATTGACATGGAAGCTGGAATTTACAGTTACACTGTGGCGGACAAATTAATTATGGAGGCTGAGGAAAAAGCAAAACAAGAGGCTAAGGAAGCTGAGAAGAAACAAAAAGAGGAAGAGAAGAAAAGACTGGAAGAACAGCAAAATAAACTAGAAGAGGAAAGGAAAAAGCTGGAGGAAGAGGGCAATCAAAACCAAACGACCCGACGTTCATCGCGTCGCTAGGTTTACCTTTTCTTCTATAGCTCTTTAGTTGCCATGTTTTTACTTGACAAGTGCTAGTAGAAATAATAGAATAGTAAAAAACCTTTAAAGCAGTCCAGAGAGGCAGCTAAGGTTAGACGGTGAAAGGGTGGAGACTACCCATTTTTCGTGGAACCTTGCTGTTGGCAGGTTCCTTTTTTCGTGCCTTCTTGTGGCCAGACTCTCTCACTAGCAAAGGTAAAAGGAGAAACCTATGCGAGAACATCGTCCAGTTATTGCTCTTGATTTTCCTAGTTTTGAGGCGGTCAAGGAATTCTTAGCTCTTTTTCCAGCAGAAGAAAACCTTTATCTAAAGGTAGGGATGGAGCTTTATTACGCAACGGGGCCTGAGATTGTGTCTTACTTGAAAGGCCTGGGGCACAGTGTCTTTTTGGATCTCAAGCTGCATGACATTCCTAATACAGTCAAGTCAGCCATGAAGGTCCTGTCTCAGCTTGGTGTAGATATGACAAATGTTCATGCGGCTGGGGGTGTAGAGATGATGAAGGCTGCGCGTGAAGGCCTTGGAAACCAAGCTAAATTGATCGCTGTTACTCAGCTGACCTCAACCTCAGAAACTCAGATGCAGGAGTTTCAAAATATCCAAACAAGCCTGCAAGAGTCTGTGATCCACTATGCCAAGAAGACGGCTGAAGCGGGATTAGATGGTGTTGTTTGCTCGGCTCAGGAAGTGCAACTCATCAAGCAGGCCACCAATCCAGATTTTATCTGTCTGACACCGGGCATTCGTCCAGCAGGTGCTGCAGTTGGAGACCAAAAACGCGTGATGACACCTGCTGATGCCTATCAAATCGGTAGTGACTATATCGTAGTGGGACGTCCCATTACCCAAGCTGAAGATCCTGTTGCAGCTTATCATGCCATCAAGAATGAATGGACACAGGACTGGAATTAAAGAACTAGATTAGAAAAATAAAAGGAGAATACCATGACACTTGCTAAAGATATCGCTAGCCACCTCTTGAAAATCCAAGCCGTTTACCTCAAACCAGAGGAGCCTTTCACTTGGGCATCTGGTATCAAGTCACCCATTTATACAGATAACCGTGTGACACTAGCCTATCCAGAAACTCGTACCCTCATTGAAAATGGTTTTGTAGATGCTATCAAAGAAGCCTTTCCTGAGGTTGAAGTGATTGCAGGAACTGCAACAGCTGGGATTCCACACGGAGCTATTATTTCTGATAAGATGAACTTGCCATTTGCCTATATCCGTAGCAAACCAAAAGACCACGGAGCTGGTAACCAAATCGAAGGCCGCGTAGCTCAAGGTCAAAAAATGGTAGTGGTTGAAGACCTCATTTCAACTGGTGGTTCTGTTCTTGAAGCCGTAGCCGCAGCTAAGCGAGAAGGAGCAGATGTGCTTGGAGTTGTAGCGATTTTCAGTTACCAATTGCCAAAAGCAGATAAGAACTTCTTAGATGCAGGTGTCAAACTTGTGACGCTTTCTAACTACAGTGAACTCATCCATCTAGCCCAAGAAGAAGGTTACATCACACCAGAAGGGCTCGATCTTCTAAAACGATTTAAAGAAGACCAAGAAAATTGGCAAAATGCTTAAAACATAGAAAAACAGGTAGTCACTAGGATTACCCGATTTCTTTTTTATACTAGAAAATGAAAAGATTATTTGAATTTCCATAACTTAAGAAAGTTTATCATTTTTAATTATCTCTGTAAAATGATTGTAAGTATGAAATTTCCAAACAAAATATTTGAAAAGTTTTGAAAAAAGAGTTATGATATTTTTGTAATATACAAAGTAAACGCTTACTTATTAAGGAGGGCATTTTATGTCATACAAAACAAGCAATGCAGAAGGTCATGTAGATTTCATCAATACCTATGATTTGGAGCCAATGGCGCAACAAGTTATTCCTAAAGCAGCCTTTGGCTATATCGCTAGTGGGGCAGAAGATACTTTCACTTTGCGTGAGAATATTCGTGCCTTTAACCACAAACTCATCGTTCCTCATACACTTTGTGATGTTGAAAATCCAAGTACAGAGATTGAATTTGCAGGTGAAAAATTGTCTTCACCAATCATTATGGCGCCTGTTGCAGCTCATAAATTGGCAAATGAACAGGGTGAAGTGGCGACTGCGCGTGGTGTGCATGAGTTTGGTTCTCTTTACACAACTAGCTCTTACTCTACTGTAGATCTTCCAGAAATTACGGAAGCCCTTCAAGGGACACCTCATTGGTTCCAATTTTACTTTAGTAAAGATGATGGAATCAACCGCCACATCATGGACCGTGTGAAGGCTGAAGGTTATAAAGCGATTGTCTTGACGGCAGATGCGACTGTAGGGGGCAATCGTGAGGTGGACAAACGTAATGGTTTTGTCTTCCCAGTTGGCATGCCGATTGTTGAAGAATACCTGCCAGAAGGTGCTGGTAAATCAATGGACTTTGTTTACAAATCAGCTAAACAACGCTTGTCTCCACGTGATGTAGAATTTATCGCTGAATACTCAGGACTTCCTGTTTATGTCAAGGGACCACAATGCCGTGAGGACGTTGAACGTTCGCTTGCTGCAGGTGCTTCTGGTATCTGGGTGACCAACCATGGTGGCCGTCAAATCGACGGTGGACCAGCTGCCTTCGATTCACTTCAAGAAGTAGCTGAAGCAGTTGATAAACGTGTGCCAATTGTCTTTGACTCTGGTATTCGTCGTGGCCAACACGTCTTTAAAGCCTTGGCTTCAGGAGCAGACTTGGTAGCTATTGGCCGCCCGGTTATCTATGGCTTGGCTCTCGGCGGTAGTGTTGGTGTGCGTCAAGTCTTTGAACACTTGAATGCAGAATTGAAGACAGTTATGCAGTTATCTGGAACTCAGACTATTGAAGATGTCAAACACTTCAAACTCCGTCACAACCCATACAATCCAACCTTCCCAGTTGACCCTCGTGACTTAAAATTGTATTGATAAAATAGCTTGCCTCCACTTTATGTGGAGGTTTTTCTTCGTCTATAGGAAGAATAAATCACCATTGAAATCTATATAAATATATTTTTCAGTCAAATATCTTGCTAGGGCTTTCATTTTTTGCTATACTGGTCCAGTAATTAAATAATAAAGACATTTGGGGTGCTTTAGGCTGAGATGATACCCATTGAACCTGATACAGTTAAGACTGGCGAAGGGAAATGTGAAACGTTTTTTCGTATGGCGAAATGAACAATCTAATCTTGTAAGCTAAACTCTAATTCTTGATTGTAATTGGAGTTTTTTTGTTTATATAAGCTGAATGAAGGTGATACAAAGCATTTAGGTAGCTCTTCTTGAACGCCCTTGATTTTCTTTAAAAAGGTCAAGTAAAACTAGGATTTTCTTGATGTTTTGTTGATTACGAACGAGTAAAGAGAGGAAAAGTAAATATGGAAACACAAGACTATGCATTTCAGCCAGGTTTGACTGTTGGAGAATTATTAAAAAGTAGTCAGAAGGATTGGCAGGCTGCAATCAATCATCGTTTTGTTAAGGAACTTTTTGCGGGGACAATTGAGAATAAGGTCTTAAAAGAATACCTAATTCAAGATTATCACTTCTTTGATGCCTTCTTATCCATGCTGGGTGCCTGCGTAGCCCACGCAGACCAGCTTGAATCCAAGCTTCGTTTTGCCAAGCAACTAGGCTTTCTTGAAGCAGATGAAGACGGTTATTTCCAGAAGGCTTTCAAAGAGTTAAAAGTATCTGAGAATGATTATCTGGAAGTGACCTTGCATCCTGTAACAAAAGCCTTTCAGGATCTAATGTATTCGGCAGTGGATTCATCAAACTATGCACATCTTTTGGTCATGCTGGTCATTGCAGAAGGTCTCTATTTAGACTGGGGTTCTAAAGATTTGGCTCTACCTGAAGCCTACATTCATTCGGAATGGATCAATCTCCACAGAGGTCCTTTCTTTGCAGAGTGGGTTCAATTTCTGGTTGATGAACTTAATCGTGTTGGGAAAGGTCTAGAAGATTTGACAGAACTTCAGCAACGCTGGAATCAAGCAGTCGTTTTAGAATTAGCCTTTTTTGATATTGGTTACGATGCCTAGAGAAAGTTTAGGATATTTACAAATTTGATGAGGTAATTCTCTTCGAAAATCAAATTCAAACCACGTCAGCTTCACCTTGCCGTACTCAAGTACAGCCTACGGCTAGCTTCCTAGTTTGCTCTTTGATTTTCATTGAGCATAAATCATTCAATGTAAATAAAAAAATTTCTTAACGAAAGATAGAGATAAATCGAAATCAGTAGATCGTATAAAGTGAAAAGGAAAGATTTCAATATGACAAGTTTAAAATTATTAAAAGAAAAAGCACCTTTGGTCATTTGTATCACCAATGATGTAGTAAAAAATTTCACAGCAAATGGATTAGTAGCACTGGGTGCATCACCAGCCATGAGTGAGTTTCCAGCAGATTTAGAGGATTTGTTAAAGTATGCTGGTGGTTTATTAATAAACATAGGAACATTAACAGATGAAAATTGGAAATTATACCAAGCTGCTCTGAAAATTGCAGAGAAATATAATGTCCCAGCAGTTTTAGATCCTGTAGCCTGTGGAGCAGGAGAATATAGAAAAAAAGTAGCAGATGATCTAATTAACAATTACAAACTAGCAGCGATTAGAGGAAATGCTGGCGAGATTGCCTCTTTAGTAGGAATAAATGTGGAATCTAAAGGAGTAGATAGTGCGGGTGTAGATAATATTGACGAAATTGCTCTAGCAGCAAATGAGAAGTTTAATATTCCAATTGTAGTAACAGGTGAAGTGGATGCTATTGCGGTAAATGGAGAAGTGGTAACGATTCATAATGGTAGTGCCATGATGCCAAAAGTTATTGGGACAGGATGCTTATTAGGTGCTGTAGTAGCAAGCTTTATCGGACTAGAAAAAGGTCAAGAATTGAAATCATTAGAAACAGCAATGTTGGTTTACAATATCGCTGGAGAAATGGCAGAAAAACGTCCAAATGGGCATCTTCCTGGAACATTTAAAGTTGAATTTATAAATGCCTTATACGAGATTACAGACGAAGATGTAAAGAAATTCAAAAGAGTGAAGAAAAATGTTTCATAAAGAATTACTAAAACTATATTTTATTTGTGGAACGACTACTTGCCAAGGAAAAGATCTATATACGGTCGTTGAGGAAGCCTTAAAAGGTGGTATAACCTTATTTCAATTCCGTGAAAAAGGTGAGGGAGCCCTGAAAGGTATAGAAAAAGTCGAACTAGCAATAAAACTACAGGCTCTTTGTAAAAAATATAATGTTCCATTTATAGTTAATGATGATATTGATTTGGCATTGGAAATAGATGCTGATGGCGTACATGTAGGACAAGATGACCTTGGAGTTGATGAAATTAGAAAATTGATGCCAGATAAAATAATTGGTCTTTCTATAAAAAACGAGGAAGAATTTCAACAATCAAAAGTTGAATATGTAGATTATGTTGGTGTTGGTCCTGTATTTGATACCCAGTCAAAGGATGATGCTGGTGGTGCTATAGGTTATGAAGGTCTTAAATTGATGAGAAAACTATTGCCACAAATGCCCTTAGTTGCAATTGGTGGGATACAGACGCAACATATTAAAGACATTATGAAGACCAATGTTGACGGTGTTTCAATCATTTCAGCAATATCGTATGCAAAAAATATAGAAAAAACTGTTCGAGAAATGAGTGAAAAATAGGTATCGATCTAACCAAAGAAAGATCTGCTGTATTTCCAGTTCAATTTCTTGAACTGGAAAAAATCGTTTGTTATAATATTTATATAATTAAATAATAAAGACATTTGGGGTGCTTTAGGCTGAGATGATACCCATTGAACCTGATACAGTTAAGACTGGCGAAGGGAAATGTGAAATGGTTTTGTATTTATAGAAACTAACCATCTAATCTTGTAAGCTGAACTCTAATTCCTATCTGTAATTAGAGTTTTTTCTTTTACGAAACTGGATGAAGATGATACAAAGCATTTAGGTAGCTCACATTGAATACCCCACTTTTCTTTAAAAAAGGAGTTTTTTTATGTTGAAAAAATGGCAGTTAAAAGATGTTATCTTACTTGCTTTCTTGTCTATCTTTTTTGGTGGTGTTTTTGTGGGTTCAGGCTATCTGTTTGATATCCTCACCCTGATTTTAGCACCTCTTGGTTTACAGGCCTTTGCCAATGAAATCCTCTTTGGTCTCTGGTGTATGGCTGCGCCCATTGCGGCCATCTTTGTTCCAAGAGTGGGAAGTGCAACGATTGGAGAAGTGCTAGCTGCGCTTGCTGAAGTCCTTTATGGTAGCCAATTCGGTCTAGGTGCCCTTTTGTCTGGCTTGGTTCAAGGTTTGGGAAGTGAACTTGGTTTTATCGTAACCAAGAATCGCTATGAAAGTTGGCTCTCTCTAACTGCCAATAGTATTGGAATTACGCTTGTTAGCTTTGTCTATGAATACATTAAGTTAGGTTACTATGCCTTCTCCCTTCCTTTTGTGCTTTCCTTGCTTGTGGTGCGCTTTATTTCCGTCTTTTTCTTCTGTACTATCTTGGTTCGTGCCATTGTCAAACTCTATCATCAGTTTGCAGCTGGAGGAAAGGCATAGATGGGGCTGGAACTACGAGCGATTCAGTCCCCAATTTTTTCGGAACCGATTGATTTTACTTTTCATGAGCAAGCCTTTACCTTGTTAGTTGGAAGCAGTGGTTCAGGAAAATCTAGTCTCTTTCAAATGATTGCCCAAGTCAGTTCTCTTCCCTATAGCGGTCAAGTACTGATAGATGGGAGAGAAGTCAGTCAGCTTTCTATCATCGAACGTGTCCAAACGGTTGGTATTCTCTTTCAAAATCCTAATCATCAATTTACCATGGAGAGCTTGTTTGAGGAGTTGATTTTTACCTTGGAAAATATTGGGCATCCCGTTCAGGAAATTGATTCTAAAATAGCAGAGGTTGTCCAGCAATGTCGCTGCAAGGCAATATTGCACCATCCCATTCATCACTTATCAGGTGGGGAAAAGCAAAAGGCTGCTTTGGCTGTTCTCTTTGCTATGAATCCTAGGGTCTATCTCTTGGATGAGCCCTTCGCCTCCATTGACCGCAAGAGTAGGATAGAGATATTGGAGATTCTAAAAGAGTTGGCTTCTAATGGGAAGACAGTTATTTTGTGCGACCATGATTTAACGGACTATGAAGCCTATATCAACCATATGGTGGAGCTAAGAGACGGGCAACTAAGGGAAATAAATCAAATTCCTTCCTCTGAGATGACACAGGTTTCTTCAAAGGGAGTTGCTTCTAGCCCAGAACTATTCCATATGGACCGAATGACTTGTGAGTTGGATAAGCGCTCCCTCTTTTCAATTGCGGATTTTACATTTTACCAAGGAATTTCCTGTATTTTGGGTGACAATGGTGTCGGGAAATCAACCCTCTTTCGGTCTATTCTTAAATTTCAAAAGTATAAGGGGCGTATTACTTGGAAGGGGACAGTCCTGAAAAAGAAAAAGAGCCTGTATCGTGACTTGACGGGTGTTGTTCAGGAGGCTGAGAAGCAGTTTATCCGAGTCAGTCTGCGAGAGGAACTTCAATTAGATGGACCTGATTCTGAAAGAAATCAGCGAATTTTCCAAGCTTTACGATATTTTGATTTGGAGCAGGCACTCGATAAGAGCCCCTATCAATTAAGTGGTGGCCAGCAAAAGATTCTTCAGCTCTTGACCATCTTGACTAGCAAGGCTTCTGTGATCTTGCTAGACGAACCTTTTGCAGGTTTGGATGATAGAGCTTGCCATTATTTTTGTCAGTGGATTCTGGAGGAGAGAAATCAAGGAAGAAGTTTTCTGATCATTAGCCATCGTTTAGATCCCTTGATCTCTGTGGTTGATTATTGGATTGAGATGACTAGTCAGGGGCTCGGTCATCTCCAAGACATGACCATCAGCAAACCTCTCCCACCTCTGAACAATGATACTCTAGGGGAGGTGAGGTAGTATGATCAAAGTAGCAACCCAGACACCGATACTCAGTCTCTTCTTGCTGATTTTATCCTTGGAAACATCTTTCATTCCTTCGATTGCTCTTAATCTTTCAGTAGTCGCATTTTGCATTCTCTTCATGCTCTACCACCGTCGATTTAAATTGTTGGCTTGGATGCTCGTACTCGCCATCTTACCATCCTTTGCCAACTACTGGGCAGTTCAGTTACATGGAGATGCTTCGCAGGCAGTCATGCTTGGAACGAGGGCCTTTGTGACCGTTTGTATCGGCCTTGTCTTTGTTTCTAGTATTTCCTTAAAAGAGCTTCTCTTGTACTTGGCTCAAAAGGGGTTATCACGGTCTTGGGCCTATGCCTTAATTGTGGTATTCAATTCCTTTCCCCTCATTCAGCAAGAAATCAAGTCCCTCAAGGAAGCGTGCTTACTGCGTGGTCAAAAACTGCATGTTTGGTCTCCCTTGATTTACAGTAAGGTTCTGATGACGGTCTTTAGATGGCGTCATCTCTACTTGAGAGCTCTGTCTGCTCATGGATATGACGAACATGCGCAGTTGGAGAATCGCTATCGGACTTTTTATATTTCTAAAAAAACAAAATTGATCTACCTACTTTTCTTTTTATTGCTTCAAACCAGTTTATTTCTATAAAGGAGTTATTATGGAATTTACAGATATTGCGATGGAATTATCCAAGGAAGCTTGGCAGGCTTCCTTTCAGCATCCCTTTGTTCTACAGTTACAAGAGGGAACGTTGGAACCTTCCATCTTTCGCTATTACCTGATTCAGGATGCCTACTATCTGAAGTCTTTTTCAGAAGCCTATCACCTCTTGGCTGATAAGACTTCAAACCAAGAGATGAAAAGACTCTTGAAACAAAATGCACAGAGTCTAGTGGAGGGTGAGTTGTTTATCCGAAAACAATTTTTTAAGGAATTGGGAATCAGCGACCAGGAAATGGACGAGCAACCGATTGCTCCAACCTGTTATCATTACATTTCTCATATTTATCGTCAGTTTGCAGAGCCAAACTTGGGCATTGCTTTTGTGAGCTTGCTTCCATGTCCTTGGTTATACCATGATTTGGGCAAGGCACTTAATCGCAACCCATCCCCGAATCCTCTTTATCAACAGTGGATTGAAACCTATATCACCGATGAGTTAGAACAGCAGATTAAAGAGGAAGAAGCCCTGGTCAATCAACTCTATCGAGAAAGCGACGAGACGGACAAACAAAAAATGCTAGAGGCCTTCCACATCAGTGTTCATATGGAAGCTAAGTTTTGGGAAATGGCTTACCAACACCAGACATGGAAGAGCGATCTGCAGTCTTTAGAAGCAGGAGAATAAAAGAAACATGAGAAAGCACCAATTACAAGTTCATAAATTAACCATTTTATCCATGATGATTGCCCTTGATGTAGTCCTTACGCCTATCTTTCGGATTGAGGGAATGGCACCGATGTCCAGTGTAGTCAATATTCTAGCTGGAATCATGATGGGACCTGTTTATGCCTTGGCTATGGCTACAGTGACAGCTTTTATCCGTATGACGACTCAAGGGATTCCGCCTTTAGCTCTCACAGGAGCGACTTTTGGAGCCCTTCTAGCAGGTCTCTTTTATAAGTACGGTCGAAAATTTCACTATTCTGCTCTAGGAGAGATTTTGGGAACAGGTATCATTGGTTCTATTGTTTCCTATCCTGTTATGGTTCTCTTTACAGGATCGGCTGCTAAGCTTAGCTGGTTTATCTATACTCCTCGATTTTTCGGAGCAACCTTAATCGGTACAGCGATTTCCTTTATTGCCTTTCGATTTTTAATCAAGCAGGAATTCTTTAAAAAAGTGCAGGGATATTTCTTTCGTGAAAGGATAGACTGATGCAGGCATTTACAAATCCTTTTCCTCTGGCAACGACTTCCCTAATTCACTGTATTACCAATGAGATTTCTTGTGAGATGCTAGCAAATGGGATTTTGGCTTTGGGATGTAAACCAGTTATGGCAGATGATTCCCGTGAGGTTCTTGATTTTACTAAGCAAAGCCAGGCACTCTTCATCAATTTGGGGCATTTGTCAGCTGAGAAGGAAAAAGCAATCCGTATGGCAGCTACTTATGCAAACCAAGCTTCTCTCCCAATGGTAGTAGATGCGGTTGGTGTATCAGCGTCACCCATTCGTAAGAGCTTAGTTAAAGACCTTTTAGACTATAGACCTACGGTACTTAAAGGAAATATGTCGGAAATCCGAAGTCTTGTTGGCTTAAAACACCACGGCGTTGGGGTCGATGCGAGTGCTAAAGATCAAGAAACTGAGGGTTTACTTCAAGTCTTGAAAGACTGGTGTCAGACCTATTCAGGTATGTCATTCTTAGTCACAGGCCCCAAGGACCTTATCGTTTCGAAGAATCAGGTCGCTGTACTGGGAAATGGCTGTGCAGAATTAGACTGGATAACAGGGACAGGAGATTTGGTTGGAGCCTTGACAGCCGTTTTTCTCAGCCAAGGAAAGACTGCCTTTGAAGCTTCTTGCTTAGCAGTCTCTTATCTCAATATCTCTGCTGAGAGAATCGTTGTTCAAGGAATGGGATTGGAAGAATTTCGTTACCAAGTACTCAATCATCTCTCGCTTCTAAAAAGAGATGAAAATTGGCTTGATGCCATCAAAGGAGAGGTTTATGAATAGAGAAGCACTTAGACTATATCTGGTAACCAATCGCTACCAAGATTCCTTGCAAAGTTTTCTTGAAAAGATTGAGACGGCTTGCCGCTCAGGGGTTACCATAGTCCAATTACGAGAAAAAAATCTCACAACAAATCAATATTATCAACTGGCAAAACAAGTCAAGGAAATAACAGATGCCTATCAGGTACCCTTGATAATCGATGATCGTTTGGATGTTTGTCTTGCGGTTGATGCTGCTGGTCTGCATATCGGAGACGATGAACTACCAGTTTCGGTTACCCGACAAGTCTTAGGCCCTGACAAAATCCTCGGTGTTACAGCTAAAACCGTAAAAAGAGCCCTCGAGGCAGAAGAAGGGGGAGCAGATTACTTGGGAACAGGAGCTATTTTCCCAACTACGACTAAAGAAAATGCACCCATCACCCTGATTTCAACCTTGAAGACAATTTGCCAAAGGGTCGACATTCCAGTAGTTGCTATCGGAGGTTTAACTTCGGAGAACATTGACCAACTTATGGGCACTGGCATAGCTGGTGTAGCTGTAGTGCGTGATTTGATGCAGGCAGAAGATATAGAGACAAAAACGCAAGCCTTTTTGACAAAGTTGGATGACATTATTTTCTAATTAATACTCAATGAAAATCAAAGAGCAAACTAGGAAGCTAGTCGCAGGTTGCTCAAAGCACAGCTTTGAGGTTGCAGATAAAGCTGACGTCGTTTGAAGAGATTTTCGAAGAGTATAAAAACTCTCTAATTCCCTTAAAGTAGGAACTAGAGAGTTTTTTTAATCTTTAAAGCTTGTATGGTTAACTGGGCCAGAACCATGACCGAGTTGAGGGGCGTCTTGGATGGCTTTCGTGATAAAGGCCTTGGCTTTATCGACTGCTTGATAGAGGGTTTTCCCCTTGGCTAGTTCAGCAGTAATCACTGCAGCAAAGGTACATCCAGTACCATGTGTATGACAGGTTTGAATTCGTGGACTTTCCCAGACAAATTGGTCATCCTTGGTAAAGAGGAAATCTTTGGCACCGCCTTCGAGATGCCCACCTTTAATAACAACAGACTGAGGACCAAATTCTTTTAAAATCAGGCGACCGGCACGCTGCATGTCTTCAGGATCATGGATTGAAAAACCAACAATCTCTTCTGCCTCAGGAAGATTGGGTGTAATAATAGTTGCAAGGGGAAGTAGATTTGTTTTTAGGTAGTCTCTGGCACTGGTATCAATCAGGGTGTCTCCGCTTGTTGCGACCATAACAGGGTCAAGGACGTAGGGACAATCCAGCTTTTTAAGATAGGGCTGGATGATCTCCATGATCTCAGTAGTTGCCAACATCCCTGTTTTTACAGCCTGAGGTGGAATATCAGAAAAGACACTCTCCAATTGGGCTTTCAACATTTGAGGAGAAACGTGCTCGATTAATTGAACGCCTCTGGTATTTTGAGCGACAAGACTGGTCACAACGGCCATTCCATAGACATCTCTAGCTTGGAACGACTTTAAATCAGCCATAATGCCAGCACCACCACTAGGGTCAGTCCCTGCAATGGTCAAAGCAACGGGTAAATAAGTCATCTAAAACCTCCCAACCAACTGAAGTTTGTATTCTTAAGAACAAGCTAGTCCGTTTCAGGAAGGCAATAGAAGACTGCTAGTCCCCATTATCATTTCCACTTCCATCAGCTAGCATTACCTAGATTGAGTCAAAGGGTCTAACAGTTGTTAATCTCAGCTTTACGCACCCCTAGTGGTTGTTTTCTTTTTTCTTTAGTATAGCATATTTTTATAGTTTATATAGTGAAAATTGACTGCAAATAGTTTTTCAAATGATTAAAATTCTATTTTTCGAAAAAAAGATTAATTTCATAGTTGACAAATGTAGATTTTAAGAGTATACTAATAACTGTAATTGACAAATGTAGATTTTGGAGGTGTGATGATGCAGATTTCAGATGCAGAATGGCAGGTCATGAAGATTATTTGGATGCAAGGAGAGCAGACTAGTACGGATTTAATCAGGGTTCTAGCGGAGCGGTTCGACTGGTCCAAGTCGACCATTCAAACTCTTTTGGCTCGTCTGGTTGAGAAAGAGTGCCTGACGAGGAAAAAAGAAGGTAAGTCCTTTGTTTATTCAGCCCTTTTAACTTTGGAACAAAGTCGGGATTTACTTGTCCAAGATATCAAGGACAAGGTTTGTTCTCGTAGGATTAAGAACTTGTTGGCTGATTTGATTGCTGAATGTGATTTTACTCAGGCTGACTTGGAAGACTTGGAAGCTGTGATTTCTGAGAAGAAATCAAACGCTGTGACAGAAGTAAGATGTAATTGTATGTAAAGGAGACGTCATGTTAAATAGTATTGTAACCATTATTTGTATTGCCCTTATCGCGTTTATCTTGTTTTGGTTTTTCAAAAAGCCTGAAAAATCTGGACAAAAGGCCCAGCAAAAAAAGGGCTACCAAGAGATTCGAGTGGAGGTCATGGGGGGCTATACGCCTGAGTTGATTATCCTCAAGAAATCAGTGCCAGCCCGCATTGTCTTTGATCGCAAGGATCCTTCACCTTGTTTGGATCAGATTGTTTTTCCAGATTTTGGTGTACATGCGGACCTGCCTATGGGGGAAGAGTATGTAGTGGAAATCACGCCTGAGCAGGCTGGAGAGTATGGTTTCTCTTGTGGCATGAATATGATGCACGGTAAGATGATTGTAGAATAGGAGAATGATATGACTGAAATTGTAAAAGCAAGTCTTGAAAATGGTGTTCAAAAAATCCGTATCACGGCAGACAAAGGCTACCATCCAGCCCACATTCAACTGCAAAAAGGAGTTCCTGCTGAGATCACCTTTCACCGTTTGACACCTTCAAACTGTTATAAGGAAATTCTGTTTGAAGAAGAAGGCCTCTTGGAACCAATCGGCGTGGATGAAGAGAAGACAATTCGTTTTACCCCTCAAGAATTAGGTCAACATGAATTTTCTTGTGGTATGAAGATGCAAAAGGGAAGTTATACAGTTGTTGAGAAGACTCGAAAATCTCTATCACTTTTACAGCGTTTTTGGATTACTAGTATCTTTACTGTGCCTCTTGTGATCCTCATGATTGGGATGTCGACAGGAGGAATTAGTCACCAAGTCATGCGTTGGGGAACCTTTTTAGCCACAACACCGATTATGCTAGTAGCAGGTGGTCCTTATATCCAAAGTGCTTGGGCTAGTTTTAAAAAGCACAATGCCAACATGGATACCTTGGTTGCTCTGGGAACCCTAGTGGCCTATTTCTATAGCTTAGTTGCCCTCTTCGCTGGTCTCCCCGTTTACTTTGAAAGTGCTGCCTTTATCTTCTTCTTCGTTCTTATGGGGGCCGTTTTTGAGGAGAAAATGCGGAAAAATACTTCCCAAGCTGTGGAGAAATTACTTGACTTGCAGGCTAAAACTGCAGAAGTCTTGCGTGAGGATAACTATGTTCAAGTCCCTTTGGAGCAAGTCAAGGTAGGTGACCTGATTCGAGTGCGTCCCGGTGAAAAGATTGCGGTTGATGGTGTCGTAGTAGAAGGTATCTCTAGTATTGATGAGTCTATGGTGACAGGTGAGAGTCTGCCTGTGGACAAGACAGTTGGAGATACCGTCATTGGTTCAACCATCAATAATAGTGGAACACTTGTTTTTAGAGCAGAAAAAGTTGGTTCAGAGACTGTTTTGGCTCAGATTGTGGATTTTGTGAAGAAAGCTCAGACAAGTCGTGCGCCGATTCAGGACTTGACGGATAAAATTTCAGGGATTTTTGTTCCAGCAGTTGTCATTTTAGGGATTGTGACCTTTTGGGTTTGGTTCGTCTTGCTCAGGGATAGTGTAGTTGTGCTTGGAGCGAGCTTTGTGTCTTCGCTTCTCTATGGAGTAGCAGTTCTGATTATTGCCTGCCCTTGTGCATTGGGACTTGCAACACCGACAGCCCTTATGGTGGGGACAGGTCGCAGTGCCAAGATGGGAGTTCTCCTCAAAAATGGAACGGTTCTACAGGAAATCCAGAAAGTCCAAACTATTGTTTTTGATAAGACAGGAACTTTGACGGAAGGGAAACCTGTGGTCACAGATATCATCGGCGACGAAGTAGAAGTGCTTGGATTGGCAGCTTCCTTGGAAGAAGCTTCTCAACACCCATTGGCTGAGGCTATTGTTAAGCGAGCGACTGAAACTGGACTTGAGCTTCACACTGTGGAAAATTTCCAAGCCTTGCACGGAAAAGGTGTTTCAGGGCAAATCAATGGAAAACAAGTTTTGCTTGGAAATGCTAAAATGCTGGATGGCATGGATATTTCTAGCACTTATCAGGAAAAACTAGAACAACTGGAAAAAGAAGCTAAGACAGTTGTGTTCTTGGCTGTTGAGAATGAAATCAAAGGCTTGCTTGCTCTGCAAGATATTCCTAAGGAAAATGCTAAGCTTGCCATCAGTCAGTTGAAAAAACGAGGTCTTAAAACAGTCATGCTGACAGGAGACAATGCTGGTGTGGCGCGTGCCATTGCCGATCAGATCGGAATCGAAGAGGTCATTGCAGGTGTCTTGCCAGAGGAAAAAGCTCATGAAATCCATAAACTACAAGCGTCTGGCAAAGTAGCCTTTGTTGGGGATGGTATCAATGACGCTCCTGCCCTTAGTGTAGCAGATGTGGGGATTGCTATGGGAGCTGGAACAGATATTGCCATCGAGTCAGCAGATTTAGTGTTGACAACCAATAACCTCCTAGGAGTGGTTCGTGCTTTTGACATGAGTAAGAAAACCTTTAATCGAATTCTGCTCAATCTTTTCTGGGCCTTTATCTACAATGTCGCCGGAATTCCGATTGCAGCAGGAGTCTTTTCAGGTGTTGGACTGGCTCTCAACCCAGAACTGGCAGGTCTAGCCATGGCCTTTAGTTCTGTATCCGTTCTGACCAGTTCACTCTTACTAAACTTTAGTAAAATAGACTAAAAGCGGGCTTGCTCGCTTTTTATACTCTTCAAAAATCTCTTCCAACCACGTCAGCTTTGTCTGCAACCTCAAAGCTGTGCTTTGAGCAACCTGTGGCGAGCTTCCTAGTTTGCTCTGTGATTTTCATTGAGTATTATAAAACAGAAGCTAAAAACGTTTTCAAACTGTACTGTAATAGAGAATAAAAACTTCTGAGCAGATTCTTAGTAAAGTCAAAATAAATGTGATAAATTAGTATTGTAAAAATTTACTGAAACGTTTTCAAAAACTATATGAAACCTTTTTTAGTAGATTTAAAAATATTTGAAGGAGAGTTATCATTATGACTCAAGGGAAAATTACTGCATCTGCAGCAATGCTTAATGTATTGAAAACATGGGGCGTAGACACAATCTATGGTATCCCATCAGGAACACTCAGCTCATTGATGGACGCTTTGGCTGAAGACAAAGATATCCGTTTCTTGCAAGTTCGTCACGAAGAAACAGGTGCTCTTGCAGCGGTTATGCAAGCTAAATTCGGCGGCTCAATCGGGGTTGCAGTTGGTTCAGGTGGTCCAGGTGCGACTCACTTGATTAACGGTGTTTACGATGCAGCTATGGATAACACTCCATTCCTAGCAATCCTTGGATCACGTCCAGTTAACGAACTCAACATGGATGCTTTCCAAGAATTGAACCAAAACCCAATGTACAACGGTATCGCTGTATACAACAAACGTGTAGCTTACGCTGAGCAATTGCCAAAAGTAATTGACGAAGCTTGCCGTGCTGCAGTTTCTAAAAAAGGTCCAGCTGTTGTTGAAATCCCAGTAAACTTCGGTTTCCAAGAAATCGACGAAAACTCATACTATGGATCAGGTTCATACGAGCGTTCATTCATCGCTCCTGCTTTGAACGAAGTTGAAATCGACAAAGCTGTTGAAATCTTGAACAATGCTGAACGTCCAGTTATCTATGCTGGTTACGGTGGTGTGAAAGCTGGTGAAGTGATTACTGAATTGTCACGTAAAATCAAAGCACCAATCATCACAACTGGTAAAAACTTTGAAGCTTTCGAATGGAACTATGAAGGTTTGACAGGTTCTGCTTACCGTGTTGGTTGGAAACCAGCCAACGAAGTGGTCTTTGAAGCAGACACAGTTCTTTTCCTTGGTTCAAACTTCCCATTTGCTGAAGTTTACGAAGCATTCAAGAACACTGAAAAATTCATCCAAGTCGATATCGACCCTTACAAACTTGGTAAACGTCACGCCCTTGACGCTTCAATCCTTGGTGACGCAGGTCAAGCAGCTAAAGCTATCCTTGACAAAGTGAACCCAGTTGAATCTACTCCATGGTGGCGTGCAAACGTTAAGAACAACCAAAACTGGCGTGATTACATGAACAAAATCGAAGGTAAAACTGAGGGTGAATTGCAATTGTATCAAGTTTACAATGCAATCAACAAACATGCTGATCAAGACGCTATCTACTCAATCGACGTAGGTGACACTACTCAAACATCTACTCGTCACCTTCACATGACACCTAAGAACATGTGGCGTACATCTCCACTCTTTGCGACAATGGGTATTGCCCTTCCTGGTGGTATCGCTGCTAAGAAAGACAATCCAGATCGCCAAGTATGGAACATCATGGGTGACGGTGCATTCAACATGTGCTACCCAGACGTTATCACAAACGTTCAATACGACCTTCCAGTTATCAACGTTGTCTTCTCAAATGGTAAATATGCCTTCATCAAGGACAAATACGAAGACACAAACAAACACTTGTTTGGTTGTGACTTCCCTAATGCTGACTATGCGAAAATCGCTGAAGCGCAAGGTGCTGTAGGATTTACAGTTGACCGTATCGAAGACATCGATGCAGTTGTTGCAGAAGCTGTTAAACTCAACAAAGAAGGTAAAACTGTTGTGATCGATGCTCGCATCACTCCACACCGTCCACTTCCAGTAGAAGTACTTGAATTGGATCCAAAACTTCACTCAGAAGAAGCAATCAAAGCCTTCAAGGAAAAATACGAAGCAGAAGAACTCGTACCATTCCGTCTCTTCTTGGAAGAAGAAGGATTGCAATCACGCGCAATTAAATAATTTCTCTCGTCGAAAACTAAAGATAAATTTATAGACTTCTTTATTAGGTTACTGCCGACGATTCCATCATTGAAACCATAAATTTCAATGATGGAATCTAGTGTGGAGCCTAGAAAAAGTCCCAAAGGATTTTTCGTAGTTTGATGAGCAAAGATTTGCCATCAAACTTGGTTCCACCTTATTTATTCTTTGATTTTCATAGAGAGAAACTTAAAAAGATCGGAGCAATCCGGTCTTTTTATGGAGGATAGTAAATGAATTTAAATCAATTAGATATTATCGTTTCCGATGTTCCACAAGTCTGTGCTGACTTGGAGCGTATTTTGGATAAAAAGTCCGATTATGTTGATGACAGTTTTGCTCAGTTTACGATTGGCAGTCACTGTCTGATGTTGTCCCAAAATCATTTGATTCCTTTGGAAGATTTTCAGTCAGGAATCATTCTTCATATTGAGATTGAGGATCTAAATCAGAATTACCAACGTTTAAAAGAGATCGGTGTCGAGATTTTACACGGTCTTTGTGAAACGGATTGGGGAACAGAGTCCTTATTAGTTAAAGGGCCTGCTGGTCTAGTGATTGATTTTTATCGTATGAAGTAGGTAATTCTATTATCAAATTTTTTATCTAAACATTCTTGGAGTGAAACTTAAAAAGATCGGAGCAATTCGATCTTTTTTGTATTTATGCGACTTTCAGTCCGTCTCGCTCCGTTAGGTGCGAGACAAAAAACCACCCGTTTTGAACTGCACCCCAAAAGTTAGACAGAAAAAATCTAACTTTTGGGGTGTTTTATTATGAAATTAACTTATGAAGATAAAGTTCAAATATATGAATTGAGAAAGCAAGGTCAAAGCTTCAATCAACTT